>NZ_JACVBI010000015.1:0-84595 GCF_014852305.1 Pseudomonas sp. PDM09
CGATGGTAGTGTGGGGTTTCCCCATGTGAGAGTAGGTCATCGTCAAGATTAAATTCCGAAACCCCTATCTGCGTATGCAGGTAGGGGTTTTGTTTTGCCCGCAGGAAAGTTCGTACAGCATTATCGGACCGCTCCCGGCTGTCACAGTCTGATGACAGTGCTAAGGTTCGGCCCTAGCTTTTGTATTTTCCCAAGGAAGCCTTTATGCCGGACGCTACGTCCCTCAATGCTGGTTTTATGGTGGTTCACGGCAACCGTCTGGACGAGTTGCGCAGCCTGGTGGTCAGCTGGATGCGGCGCTACCCGCTGGCTCCCTTGGAAAATGAAATCGCCCTGGTACAGAGCAACGGCATCGCCCAATGGCTGAAGCTGGCACTGGCCGAAGACCCCGAAGATGACGACATGGGCGGCTGCGGAATTGCCGCTGCCATCGATGTGCAGTTACCGGGCAGCTTCATGTGGCAGCTTTATCGCATGGTGCTGGGACGTGACGAGATCCCGGTCAAATCCCTTCTCGATAAAGCCCCGCTGACCTGGCGTCTGATGCGTCTGTTGCCACAGTTAATCAACCAACCGCACTTCGAACCTCTGCAGCGCTTTCTTACCCATGACACCGACTTACGTAAACGCTATCAATTGGCGGAGCGACTGGCGGATCTGTTCGACCAATATCAGGTCTACCGTGCCGATTGGCTCGAAGACTGGGCAGAAGGTCGTCATCAGTTACGAAATGGTAGAGGCGAAGCCAAAGCCCTGACCCCGGCCAACTGTTGGCAGGCGGAGCTGTGGCGTGCGCTGTTGCTGGATGTCGGTGAACAAGGCATGGCGCAAAGCCGCGCAGGCGTCCACCAACGCTTTATCGAACGCATCAATAGCCTCGACGTAGCGCCGAGTGGATTGCCTTCGCGGGTGATCGTTTTCGGGATTTCTTCACTGCCTGCTCAGGCCCTGGAAGCGCTTGCCGGGCTTGCTCGATTCAGCCAGGTCTTGCTGTGCGTACACAACCCATGTCGTCACCATTGGGCGGACATCGTCGCCGATAAAGATCTGTTGCGACATCAGTACAAGCGCCAGGCTCGCAAGAGCGGCATGCCGGTCGTGCTCGACGCGCAAACGCTCCATCAGCATGCCCATCCGCTACTGGCCGCGTGGGGCAAGCAGGGGCGGGACTACATTAATCTGCTCGACAGCTACGACGATCCCAATAGCTATCGCTCGGCGTTTCGCGACGGGCGCATCGATCTTTTCAGCGAAAGCCAGCCACAGAGCATGCTCAATCAGTTGCAGGACGATATCCTGGAATTGCGTCCCTTGAACGAGACTCGCGAGCGTTGGGCTGCTGTCGATCTGAAAAAGGACGATTCGATCCGTTTTCACATCGCCCATAGCGCTCAACGCGAAGTGGAAATACTCCACGATCAGTTGCTCGCACGATTCAGTGCTGACACAGACCTCAGGCCTCGCGACGTAATCGTGATGGTCCCGGACATCGACAGTTATGCCCCGCATATCCGTGCTGTTTTTGGTCAGATCGATCGCTTTGATCCGCGCTTCATTCCTTTCACACTTGCGGATCAAGGCCAGCGAGGCCGGGATCCGCTACTGATTGCTGTCGAACACCTGCTCAAACTTCCCGACAGTCGTTTCCCTGTCAGCGAGATCCTGGATCTGCTCGACGTTCCCGCATTACGCGCCCGGTTTGGCGTAGAGGAACGAGATCTGCCGACCTTGCATCGCTGGATCGAAGGCGCAGGCATTCGCTGGGGGATGAACGCCGAGCAGCGTGCGGGCCTGGGTCTGCCTGAGGAACTGGAGCAAAACAGCTGGCGTTTCGGTCTGCGACGGATGTTGCTGGGTTATGCCGTGGGCAGCGCCAGTGCCTGCGAGGGGATTGAACCCTACGACGAAATTGGTGGTCTGGATGCCGCGCTCATAGGCCCTTTGGTGGCGTTGTTGGATACATTGGAAGTTGCTCACCAGGAACTCACTCAACCTGCAGCGCCCAAACAATGGGGCTCGCGGTTGCAAGCTTTGGTGCAGTTATTCTTCCTGGCCAGCAACGAGCATGACGACTATTTGTTGGCCCAACTCGAAGAGCTGCGTGAGACCTGGCTTGAGACCTGCGAGTCCGTAGGTTTGCACGACGAATTACCGTTGACCGTAGTCCGTGAAGCCTGGCTGGCGGGTCTCGACCAAGGTCGCCTGTCTCAGCGCTTCCTTGCCGGGGCCGTTAATTTCTGTACCTTGATGCCCATGCGAGCGATCCCCTTCAAACTGGTCTGTCTACTTGGCATGAATGACGGCGATTACCCTCGCGCGCAACCGCCGCTGGATTTCGATCTGATGGGCAGTGACTACCGCCCCGGTGATCGCTCCCGACGTGAAGATGATCGCTATCTGTTGCTGGAAGCATTGTTGTCGGCACGCGACCAACTCTATATCAGTTGGGTCGGCCGCAGTATTCGGGACAACAGCGAGCGCCCTGCTTCGGTGTTGATAGGGCAGTTGCGTGATCATCTCGGCAGCGGCTGGCGACTGCACGATGATAATGGTGACCTGCTTGAGTCCATGACTCAGGAACACCCGCTGCAACCTTTCAGCGCTCGCTACTTTCATGAAGGCGATGATCTATTCAGCTACGCCAGCGAGTGGCAGGTTCTACATCAAGCCAGTGATCTGACGACTGATATCGAAGTGCTTGAACCCTACGTCCAGGACGAGCCGCTGAGCCTGGGTCAGCTGCAGGATTTTCTGCGCAACCCTGTACGACATTTCTTCAGCCACCGGCTCAAAGTGTTCTTCGAGGCTGCAGAAGTGCCTTTGGCTGATGAAGAGCCATTTGTACTCGACGCGCTGCAACGCTATAGCCTCAGCGACAGCTTGCTTGAAGCGGCACTGGGGCAACTGGAGCAAACCGATCAGGTACTGGAGGCGCAGGCAAAACGCCTGCAAAACAGCGGGCTCTTACCCATGGCCGGTTTTGGCGAATGTCTTCAGCGAGAGTTGATCGAGCCGCTGCCGGATCTGCTGCTGCGCTATCAGCAACTCCTGGCGTTATGGCCGACCCCGCTCACCAGCGCGTTGCCGGTGAGTCTGGAACTACAAGGATTGCGTCTGGAAGGCTGGCTCAGTGGCCTGCATCAACGCGCAGATGGCGGGTTGTTGTCGGTGACTACGATTCCCAACAGCATCGGTTTGATCAAGGCCCGCAAATGGCATCGCCTGACGCGACCTTGGGTCAATCACCTGGTTGCCTGTGCCAGCGGCATGCCGATGACCACCGCGCTGGTGGCCAGCGACGACAGTTTGCTGCTCGGTCCGATGGAGGAGGCCGCAGCATCCCGGGTTCTGGGCGACCTGTTGTTGGCTTGGCAAACGGGCATGCGCCAGCCGCTGCCGATTGCAGTAAAAACAGCGTTCGCCTGGCTCGCTCAAACCGACCCGGCCAAAGCTGACGCCGCTGCCCGCAAGACTTATGAAGGCGACGACCAGACCACTGACGGCGAGCGCCGCGAAAGCCCGGCACTCGCTCGGCAATTCGCCGACTACGATGCTCTGATTGCCGATGAAACCTTCCCCGATTGGTGCGACGCTTTGTATCGGCCTCTGCTTGAAGCCCCTTGGCGTTCATTGACCAGCGAGGAGGCGCGCGCATGACCACGAAAACACCGCTGGCCCTGGCATTCCCGCTTCGTGGCAGCCAGCTGATTGAGGCCAGCGCCGGGACCGGCAAGACCTTCACTATTTCTGCGCTGTACTTGCGTCTGGTCCTTGGCCACGGCGGCGAATCAAGTGGTTTTGGCCGTGAGTTGCTGCCGCCGCAAATCCTCGTGGTGACCTTCACCGATGCCGCGACCAAAGAGCTGCGCGAACGTATTCGCACACGGCTGGCCGAAGCCGCACGGTTTTTCCGCGATGAGACACCGGCACCGGATAGCCTCATTGCCGAGTTGCGCGAGCAGTACCTCCCCGAACAGTGGTCCGGCTGTGCAAACCGCCTGGACATCGCCGCCCAGTGGATGGATGAAGCGGCGGTATCGACCATCCACAGTTGGTGCCAGCGCATGTTGCGCGAACATGCGTTCGACAGTGGAAGCCTGTTCACCCAGACCCTGGAAACCGATCATAGTGATTTGCTCGGCGAAGTCCTGCGCGACTACTGGCGACTGTTCTGTTATCCAATGCAAGGCGATGCACTGAACTGGGTTCGCGGCAATTGGGGCGGCCCTGCGGCGTTGCTACCACGAGTGCGTGGGTTGTTCGCCAGTGAGCGTGACAGCGTTGAAGGTAAAGAGCCTGCCGAGTTGATTGCCGAGTGCCTGCAGGAACGACGGGCCGCTTTGCTCGAGCTCAAGATGCCCTGGCGCCAATGGGCGGATGAGTTGCTTGCCATCTGTCACCAGGGTGTCGCAAGCAAGAGCGTCGATGGCCGCAAGATGCAGCCGCGCTACTTCGAACCCTGGTTCGAAAAGCTCCGGGCCTGGGCCGAAGATGAATCTCTCGAGCAACTGGACATTGGCACCGGCTTCACTCGCCTGACCCCCGATGGCATGGCTGAAGCCTGGAAGGGTGAAGCTCCCCGTCATCCCGGTCTCGATGCAATGCCCGGTCTCAAGACCAGTCTCGATAGTTTGCCGACCCCCGATGCCGCCGTGCTGCAACACGCCGCTCACTGGGTGGGTGCACGGTTCGAGGAGGAAAAGCGTCGCCGCGCGGAAATGGGCTTCGATGACATGCTGCTGCGCCTCGATGCGGCTTTGCAGTCTGACGGCGGTGAGCGCCTGGCCACACTGATCCGCGAGCAGTTCCCGGTCGCGTTGATCGACGAATTCCAGGACACCGACCCGGTGCAGTATCGAATCTTCGAGAGCATTTATCGCATCGAAGACAACAATCCCGAAACCGGTCTGTTTCTGATCGGTGACCCGAAGCAGGCGATCTATGCCTTCCGCGGAGCCGACATCTACACCTACCTGCGTGCCCGCCAGGCCACCACTGGCCGCCTGCATACCCTGGGCACCAACTTCCGTTCCAGTCATGGCATGGTCAGTGCGGTAAACCATGTGTTCGAGCGCGCCGAATCTCGTGGGCAGGGACGCGGAGCATTCCTGTTCCGTGAGAAAAGTGGCGAGAACCCGGTCCCGTTCCTGCCCGTCGAATCCCAGGGGCGCAAAGAAGTCCTGCAGATTGATGGTCAGGTTGTACCGGCCCTGAACATCTGGCACCTGTCCGCCGATCAGCCACTGTCTGGCGCGGTGTATCGGCAACAATTGGCCGCCGCCTGCGCCAGTGAAATCACCGCGCTGCTCAATGGCGGTCAGCAAGGCTGTACTGGCTTCATCCAGGACGGTAAGGACTTCAAAGGTCTACTGCCATCGGATATCGCAATTCTGGTGCGCGACGGCAAAGAGGCCCAGGCCGTGCGTGGCGAACTTTCTGCCCGCGGCGTGCGCAGTGTTTACCTGTCAGACAAGGACTCCGTGTTCGCCGCGCAGGAAGCCCATGACCTGCTGACCTGGCTCAAGGCGTGTGCCGAGCCGGATGTCGAGCGTCCCCTCCGCGCCGCGCTGGCCTGCATCACACTGAACCTTTCGCTGGCTGAACTGGAACGGCTGAATCAGGACGAACTGGCGTGGGAAGCGCGGGTCATGCAGTTCCGCGGTTATCGCGAGCTCTGGCGCAAACAGGGTGTGCTGCCAATGCTGCGACGTTTGCTGCACGACTTCCAACTGCCCCAGGCGTTGATCGCGCGCAACGATGGCGAGCGGGTGCTGACCAACTTGCTGCACCTGTCCGAGCTGCTACAGCAGGCCGCCGCCGAGCTTGATGGCGAGCAAGCGCTGATCCGGCATTTGGCCGAACATCTGGCATTGTCCGGTCAGGCTGGCGAAGAACAGATCCTGCGCCTGGAAAGCGACGAGCAACTGGTCAAGGTCGTGACCATTCACAAATCCAAAGGGCTTGAATATCCGTTGGTGTTTCTGCCATTCATCTGCTCGGCAAAACCGGTGGATGGCAGCCGTTTGCCGTTGTATTACCACGACGCGATGGGCAACGCTCAAGTGAGCTTGAAGCCGACACCGGAGTTGATTGTGCAAGCCGATGATGAGCGCTTGGCCGAGGATCTTCGCCTGCTCTATGTCGCCCTGACCCGGGCACAACATGCCTGCTGGCTCGGTGTGACTGACCTCAAGCGCGGCAATAACAATGGCTCGACGCTGCACCTTTCAGCGTTGGGTTACCTGTTGGGCGGTGGTGCGCCATTGGCCGAGTCGGCAGGGTTGCGGCGTTGGCTGGAAGATTTGCAGCAGAACTGCCCGGCGCTGAATTACGGTGAAATGCCTGAAGCGAGCGCCGAGCATTACCATCCGCCGCGCAATGAAGCGACCTTGCTTGCGCCGCTGATACCCAAACGCAAGGCCAGCGAAAACTGGTGGATCGCCTCCTACAGCGCCCTGCGCATTGGTGACAGTCTTAGCGTGGGCAGTGACGAAGCTCCAGAGAGCCCGCAAGCACAAAAGCTTTTTGACGACGAACGTCTCGATCCGCAAGCGCCGCGAGAAGTGATTGCCGGCGGCGCTGATATCCATCGATTCCCTCGCGGGCCGAACCCCGGCACATTTCTCCATGGATTGCTCGAGTGGGCCGGTGACGAAGGTTTTGCCGCTGCACCACAAACTGTGGAAGACGCCATCGCCCGTCGCTGCAATCGCCGTGGCTGGGAAGGCTGGATCACGACATTGAGTGACTGGCTACAGCACTTGCTCAAATCCCCGCTGCACATTGGCGGCGGGCAGGCACCGGTGGTGTTCGAGCAACTGACCCAGTATCGGGTCGAAATGGAGTTCTGGTTCGCCAGCCACAAAGTCGATGTGCTCAAGCTCGATGAACTGGTGCGCCAATACACCCACAACGGCGTGGCCAGGGTGGCCGCCGAACCGGTGCTGCTCAATGGCATGTTCAAAGGCTTCATCGACCTGACGTTCGAGCACGACGGTCGTTATTACGTCGCCGACTACAAATCCAACTGGCTGGGCGTCGATGACGCGGCCTATACCGAGCAGGCCATGGAGCAGTCGATTCTGGACAACCGTTACGACCTGCAATATGTGTTGTACCTGCTCGCCTTGCATCGCCAGCTCAAGGCGCGGCTGGTCGATTACGATTACGATCGGCATGTCGGTGGGGCGTTGTATCTGTTCCTTCGCGGTACTCGCGCGACCAGCCAGGGCGTGTATTTCGCCCGTCCGCCACGGGAACTGATCGAGCGTCTGGACCGGTTGTTCCAGGGCAAGCCAGAGCCCAAGGCCGAACCCGCCTGGGAACAGGGAGTACTGCTATGAGCCGCACCTTCGCCGATTTGCTCCCCACGCCGTTGGCGGCCGAAAGTCTGGCGGACCTGGCCCCGCTGAGTCGCGCAAATGACTTGTTGCTGCTGCTCACGCGCTGGGTCGAACGCGGTTGGCTGCGGGCGCTGGACAAGGCCTTCGTGGCCTTTCTCCATGAGCTCGCCCCCGACGATGATCCGCTGGTGCTGCTGGCAGCCGCGTTGACCAGTCACCAGTTGGGCCACGGCCATGTTTGCCTGGATCTGTTCGAAACGCTGAAAGAGCCGGACTTCGCTCTGTCGCTGCCGCCGGAAGGTGATCTGCAAAGTGGCGCGATGTTGCTGCCGTCGCAATTGCTTGAGGCGCTGGAGGGGGCTCATTGGTGCAGGGTGCTGGCGTCCAGCCGCTTGGTGGCTCTGGCCGTCGACGGGCGCGAGGCCGCGCAGCATCGGCCGTTGGTGCTGTCGGGTAAACGCTTGTACCTGCGCCGCTACTGGGCTTACGAGCGGCGCATTGATAACGCCCTGCGTCAGCGGCTGGCGGCACACGAAACAACACCGAATGATTTACCTCAACGCCTGACCGGCCTGTTCGGCCCAGCCAGGCCTGATGAAGTGATCGACTGGCAGAAGCTCGCTTGCGCCCTGGCCACCCGTAGCGCATTCAGCATCGTCACCGGCGGCCCGGGGACCGGCAAAACCACCACGGTCGTGCGTTTGCTTGCTCTGCTTCAGGCGCCAGCGGTGGAGGCCGGGAAACCACTGCGCATTCGTCTCGCGGCACCCACTGGCAAGGCTGCCGCACGATTGACCGAATCCATCAGCCAACAGGTTCAAACCCTGGAAGTTGCTGAAACGGTGCGGGAGAAGATCCCGTCGGATGTGACCACCGTGCACCGTTTGCTCGGCAGTCGTCCCGGCACCCGGCATTTCCGGCACCACGCTGGCAATCGCTTGCCGCTGGATGTATTGGTGGTGGACGAAGCCTCGATGATCGACCTGGAAATGATGGCCAATCTGCTCGACGCATTGCCGGCCCATGCTCGTCTGGTGCTGCTCGGTGACAAGGATCAACTGGCGTCGGTAGAGGCCGGTGCCGTCCTGGGCGATCTATGCCGCGATGCCGAAGCCGGTTGGTACAGCCCGCAGACCCGCCAGTGGCTTGAGGCGGTCAGCGGTGAAAACCTTGGTGCCAGCGATTTGCACGAAGACGTCCACGGAACGCATCCCCTGGCTCAGCAAGTCGTGATGCTGCGTCACTCACGGCGCTTCGGCGAGGGCAGCGGCATTGGCCAGTTGGCCCGTTGGGTCAACCGGCAGCAACCCGAGGAAGCCCGCAAGTTACTGGCGGCTGGAAGCCATGGCGACGTATTTTCCCTGCCTCTCAAGGGTGAGCAGGACCGGGCGCTGGAGCGTTTACTGCTCGAAGGCCATGGCGAGGGGCCGCAAGGTTATCGGCATTACCTGAATCTTTTGCGTAGCCAGCGGCCGCCGCTCGACAGCCCACTGGACGATCCACGCTGGACCCATTGGGCTCGTGTGGTCCTGCAAGCTTTCGACGCCTTCCAGCTATTGTGCGCGGTACGCAAAGGGCCTTGGGGTGTGGAAGGCTTGAATCAGCGAGTGACCGACGCGCTGCTCAAGGCTCGGCTAATCGACAGCGACCACCAATGGTACGAAGGTCGGCCCGTGCTGATGACCCGCAACGACTATGGCCTGGGTTTGATGAACGGCGACATTGGCATTGCCCTCAAGCTGCCGGAACGTGAAGGCCCCGATGCTGGACGGCAAGTGCTGCGTGTGGCCTTCCCGCGCAACGATGGTCAAGGCGGTGTGCGCTTTGTCCTGCCAAGTCGGCTCAACGATGTCGACACCGTGTACGCCATGACCGTACACAAATCCCAAGGCTCGGAATTCGCCCATACGGCGTTGATTCTGCCGGATGCCCTGAACCCTGTGCTCACCAAGGAGCTGATCTATACCGGCATAACCCGTGCCAAACACTGGTTCACCCTGATTGAGCCTCGTGCCGGCATATTCGAAGAGGCCGTGCGGCGTAAGGTCAAGCGCTTGAGCGGGTTGATGCTGGAGCTGGAAGAGGGGATCGAGCCGGGTCACTGAAAAGGGGAGCAGACGACGGAATCTGTCCGAGGTGCCGTGGTGCGTGGCCTCGCTGGTGTTTCGGTGCTGTGCTATCGTTGCGGCATCATTTCGTTGCGATCGAAGAGAATCCCTGCATGAAGGTGGCTGTCTGGGCGACAGAGCGCGTTGTTGGCTGTAAGCAAGTGCTGCTTGCCGGCCTTCTCTGTTTGTTGACGGGCGTTGCCTTCGCTCAGCCGGAAACCGCCGTAAGCAAGGCCGACCAGCGCGCCAGATCAGTCACTCAGGTGGTGCTCGGGATCCTCAGTTATGCCCGGTGGCCTGTTGAGCCTCAACAGTTGCGTCTGTGCATAGTCGGCCCTACCGAGTACACCGACGATCTGGTCAAGGGCACTACCCAGGCCACTGGTCGGCCTGTCATCGTGCAACGGCTTTTGGCCGACAACCCGGTCATTGCCGGTGAATGCGACGCGGTGTACATCGGCAAGCTGACCAGCGACGAGCGCAGTCGGCTATTCGCCTCGCTGACAGGACGCCCGGTGGTGAGCATCAGCGAAGGCGGCGATCAATGCACCGTCGGCAGTCTGTTCTGCCTGCGGGTCGGCGATGAACAAGTATCCTTCGAGGTCAACCTAGACTCAGTCGCCCGCAGCGGTGTGCGCATCCATCCCAGTGTGCTGCAACTGTCGCGTCGCAAGCCGGCGGCACCATGAGTCTATTCAAATCCCGTATACGTCCGACCCTGGGGTCGGTTATAGGTCGTGGACATTTGATCGTCGCCCTGGTGGGCGTGGCCATGGCCAGTGTTTCGTTGACCCTGCTGGGGGTGCTGGCCTTGCGGGTTTATGCCGATCACAACCTGCATCTGATCGCCCGTTCGATCAATTACACCGTGGAAGCCGCGGTGGTGTTCAACGATAAGGTCGCCGCCACTGAGGCGCTGGCGTTGATCGCGTCCACCGAAGAAGTGGCCGACGCACAGGTGATGGACCAGCAAGGCGAGTTGCTTGCACGTTGGCAACGACCGGAAAAGGGGTTGCTCTCCGATCTTGAAATGCAGATCGCCCGGGTGATTCTGGAAAAGCCCATCAGCATGCCGATCGTCCATCAAGGTCAGGAAATTGGCAGTATCCTGCTGGTCGGGCACGGTGGCAGCCTGATGCGCTTTTTGCTCAGCGGTCTGATGGGAATCGTCTTGTGTACCGCCATCAGCGCCTGGGTTGCGCTCTATCTGGCGCGGCGGCAATTGCGTGGGATCACCGGCCCTTTGCGCAGCCTGGCTACTGTGGCTCACGCCGCCCGCAGCGAGCGAGCCTTTGACCAGCGCGTACCGCCCGCCGACATTGCCGAACTCGACAACCTGGGTAATGACTTCAATGCCTTGCTCGATGAGCTCGAGTCCTGGCAGACCCACCTGCAAAGCGAAAACGAAACCCTGGCCCACCAAGCCAGCCATGACAGCCTGACCGGACTGCCGAATCGAGCATTTTTCGAAGGCCGCCTGATGCGTGCCTTGCGCAATGCCGGCAAGCTCGATGAACGAGTGGCGGTGCTGTTCCTGGACAGCGACCGGTTCAAGGAGATCAACGATAACTTCGGACACGCTGCCGGCGATGCGGTGCTGGTCGCCGTGGCAACCCGGGTTCGTGCGCAACTGCGTGAAGAGGACCTGGTTGCGCGTCTGGGGGGCGACGAGTTTGCAATCCTGCTCACACCGCTGCACAAGGCCGAAGACGCCGAACGGATTGCTGACAAAATCATCGCCAGCATGGAAATACCCATCCAGTTGCCGGGCAGTACCCAGGTATTGACTTCACTCAGTATTGGCATCGCCGTGTACCCCGATCATGGGGTCACACCGGGCGAGTTGCTCGATGCTGCCGACGCCGCGATGTACCAGGCCAAACGCCTTTCCCGAGGCGCGCAGCAAACGGCAGGAGCGGAGCTCCCTGTCGCCCATGTTCAAACCAGGAGCTAATGTCTGTGTTCACCTTCAATCAGCGTTCTCTGCGACTTTTCACGATCTCCCTGTTCCTGGCCCTGCTGGCATTGACCGGTTGCCAGACGGCACCGCAAAAGGGCCTGACCCCGGCGCAGATCGCTGTGCTCAAGCAGCAAGGTTTCGAAATGACGGATGATGGCTGGGCCTATGGCCTGTCAGGCAAAGTTTTGTTCGGCAGCGATGTCGAGAGCCTCAATCCTGCCAGTACCGAGATCGTGGAGCGCATTGGAAAGGCGTTGTTGAGTGTGGAAATCGAACGGGTGAGGATCGACGGCCACACCGATGCGTCAGGCAAAGAATCCTATAATGAACAGCTTTCTCTGCGTCGCGCAAAAAGCGTCGGCAAGGTGTTGGCCACCGTCGGCATAAAAGAAGAAAACATCCAGCTGCGCGGCCTGGGCAGCAGTAAGCCCGTCGCTTCCAACGACACCGCGGTCGGACGCACCGAGAACCGTCGGGTGTCGATCGTAGTGAGCGCGGATTAATCGGCGAACAACATTTCCCGACTTTCCCCCATCAACAGCGCTTGATTCTGCTCGGTAACGGCACGGATGTAATCCCACAACAGGGTGATCCGCTTGAGCTTGCGCAGGTCCTCGCGGCAGTACATCCAGAACTGCCGGGTAATGGTGATCTCTTGCGGCAACACCGGCAGCAATTGCGGATCCTGAGCCGCCAGGAAGCACGGCAGAATCGCCATTGACCGTCCTTGCTGAGCGGCTACGAACTGCGCAATCACGCTGGTGCTGCGCAGATTGGCACTGGCACCAGGCAACACATTCGCCAGATACAGCAGTTCCGAGCTGAACGCCAGATCGTCCACATAACTGATGAATTGATGCTTGCTCAAGTCTGCCGGACGGCGGATTGGTGGGTGCTTGTTCAGATAATCCTGAGTCGCATACAGCTGCAATTTGTAATCGCAGAGTTTGCAGCAGACATACGGGCCATGCTCCGGTCGCTCCAGTGCGATGACGATGTCTGCTTCGCGCTTGGACAGGCTGATGAAGTGCGGCAGCGGCAGGATGTCCACCGAGATCGCCGGGTAGGCGTCGACGAAATGGCTCAGCTGCGGAGTGATGAAAAAGCTGCCGAACCCTTCGGTGCAGCCCATGCGCACATGCCCGGACAACGCCACGCCGGAGCCTGAAACCTGCTCGCAGGCCATGTGCAGAGTGCTTTCGATCGACTCGGCGTAACCCAGCAGCCGCTGGCCTTCGGCAGTCAGGACGAAACCGCTGGTCCGGGATTTTTCAAACAGCAACGTGCCCAGCGAGGTTTCCAGCGAACTGATGCGTCGCGACACGGTGGTGTAGTCCACCGCCAGGCGCTTGGCTGCGGTACTGGCCTTGCGAGTGCGGGCAACCTCGAGGAAAAACTTGAGGTCATCCCAGTTCAACGAGCCTAAAGACGTGATGTTTTTTTGCATGATGGACCGGCTTTTATGTGCGTTCTTATTAGAAGTTTGCACATCTATACTCCAAAAACAGTCCGATAACCAATTCGTGACACACGCCTCATCTCAAGGCGACTTTCTCGCCTTGGCTCCAAAGATCGCTCTCTAAATAAGAACAACGTCCGGAGACCAATATGAACGCATCGCTAGAAACCACCGTGCAAAAGGTCAAGCTGTTGATCGATGGCGAGTGGGTCGAATCCCAGACCACCGAATGGCACGACATCGTCAACCCGGCGACGCAACAAGTGCTGGCCAAAGTCCCATTCGCCACAGCCGCCGAAGTCGATGCCGCCATTAGCGCCGCCCATCGCGCCTTCCAGACCTGGAGGCTGACGCCGATCGGCGCGCGGATGCGCATCATGCTCAAGCTTCAGGCATTGATTCGTGAACACTCCAAGCGTATTGCCGTGGTACTCAGCAATGAGCAGGGCAAAACCATCGCCGATGCTGAAGGCGATATCTTCCGCGGCCTGGAAGTGGTGGAGCACGCCTGCTCCATTGGCAGCCTGCAAATGGGCGAGTTCGCCGAGAACGTCGCTGGCGGTGTCGACACCTACACCCTGCGTCAGCCAATCGGCGTCTGTGCCGGCATTACCCCATTCAACTTCCCGGCGATGATTCCGCTGTGGATGTTCCCGATGGCCATCGCCTGCGGCAACACCTTCGTGCTCAAGCCGTCCGAACAGGACCCGATGTCGACCATGCTGCTGGTGGAACTGGCCATCGAGGCCGGCATTCCGCCGGGTGTGCTCAACGTCGTTCATGGTGGCAAGGATGTGGTGGATGCGCTTTGCACCCACAAGGACATCAAGGCTGTTTCGTTCGTCGGTTCGACCGCGGTCGGTACTCACGTCTACGACCTGGCCGGCAAACACGGCAAGCGCGTGCAATCAATGATGGGCGCGAAAAACCACGCCGTTGTGCTGCCGGATGCCAACCGCGAACAAGCGCTGAATGCGCTGGTCGGTGCCGGTTTCGGTGCGGCCGGGCAACGCTGCATGGCCACCTCGGTGGTGGTGCTGGTGGGCGCGGCTAAACAATGGCTGCCAGACCTGAAAGCGCTGGCGCAGAAACTCAAGGTCAATGCCGGCAGCGAGCCGGGCACTGATGTTGGCCCGGTGATTTCCAAGCGAGCCAAGGCGCGGATTCTCGATCTGATCGAAAGCGGCATCAAGGAAGGCGCCAAGCTCGAACTGGACGGTCGCGACATCAGCGTTCCGGGCTACGAGAAGGGTAACTTTGTCGGTCCGACCCTGTTCTCTGGTGTCACTCCCGAGATGCAGATCTATACCCAGGAAATCTTCGGTCCGGTGCTGGTGGTATTGGAAGTCGATACCCTCGATCAGGCCATCGCACTGGTCAACGCCAACCCATTCGGCAACGGCACGGGTTTGTTCACCCAGAGCGGTGCGGCGGCGCGTAAATTCCAGACGGAAATCGACGTCGGCCAGGTCGGCATCAACATCCCGATTCCGGTGCCGGTACCGTTCTTCAGCTTCACCGGTTCCCGTGGTTCGAAGCTCGGTGACCTCGGTCCTTATGGCAAGCAAGTGGTGCAGTTCTACACTCAAACCAAGACCGTCACTGCGCGCTGGTTCGACGACGACAGCGTCAACGACGGTGTGAACACCACCATCCACTTGCGTTAAGGAGCCGGACATGAAAATCGCTTTTATCGGTCTCGGCAACATGGGCGCGCCGATGGCGCGCAACCTGATCAAGGCCGGCCATTCACTGCGCCTGGTCGATCTGAACAAAGCTGTGCTGGCAGAGCTGGAGCAACTGGGCGGCAGCATCAGCGCTTCGGCACGTGAAGCGGCTCAAGATGCAGAGCTGGTGATCACCATGCTGCCCGCCGCTGTGCATGTGCGCAGCGTCTGGCTGGGCGAAGATGGCGTGCTGGCGGGGATCGCCAAGGGCGTGCCCGCAGTGGATTGCAGCACCATCGATCCGCAGACGGCGCGCGACGTTGCCGCAGCGGCTGCCAAACAAGGCGTGGTCATGGCCGATGCCCCTGTTTCTGGCGGTACCGGCGGTGCTGCGGCCGGGACGCTGACCTTCATGGTCGGCGCCACGCCTGAGCTGTTCGCGACCCTGCAACCGGTGCTGGCGCAGATGGGCCGCAACATCGTCCATTGCGGCGAAGTCGGCACCGGGCAAATTGCCAAGATCTGCAACAACTTGCTGCTGGGGATTTCCATGGTCGGCGTCAGCGAGGCCATGGCCTTGGGTGATGCGCTGGGGATCGACACGACGGTGCTCGCGGGGATCATCAACAGTTCCACCGGGCGGTGCTGGAGTTCGGAGATGTACAACCCGTGGCCGGGCATCGTCGAAACGGCTCCGGCCTCGCGCGGGTATACCGGCGGTTTCGGTGCCGAACTGATGCTCAAGGATCTGGGGCTGGCCACTGAGGCGGCACGTCAGGCGCACCAACCGGTGGTACTTGGCGCGGTGGCGCAGCAGTTGTATCAGGCGATGAGTCAGCGTGGGGAAGGCGGCAAGGACTTCTCGGCAATCATCAATAGCTATCGCAAACCCCAATAAGGATTTTGCGGGATGGTGATGGGAGGCTTGCCTGTGGGCTTTTGTGGCGAGGGAGCTTGCTCCCGTCCGGCTGCGAAGCAGTCGTAAGTCTTGAGCATGCGGTGTATCTGAAACACCGCATCAGCTTGTTGGATTCGCTTCGCGAACCAGCGGGAGCAAGCTCCCTCGCCACAGGATTTTGTGCATGCCAATAGTTTTTTGCCGAGAGACCACGTCGGGTGGTCTCTCGGTTTTTTGCATCAGGCAAACACGAAATATTTGCGCACGGTCTCAACCACTTCCCATGTGCCCTTCATCCCTGGCTCGATGACGAAAATGTCACCGGCACGCAGGTGGATCGGCGCCATGCCTTCCGGGGTGATGACGCAGTAGCCTTCCTGGAAATGGCAGTATTCCCACTTCACGTATTCCACGTACCACTTGCCTGGCGTGCAAATCCAGGTGCCCATGATCTTGCTACCGTCTTCGCTGGTGTAGGCGTTGAGGTTGACGGTGTGCGGGTCGCCTTCGAGTTTTTCCCATTTGCAGGCGTCGAGCACGGGCAGTGGGTGGGTATCGCGTAGGACGGTGATAGGTGCGGACATGTCAGCTCCAGGCTAGCGGCAGGATTGAATGACCAGCCTATCGTCGGGAGAGGGCACCCGGATGTCTGGGGTCGACATTTAGTTACCTGTAAACGCTGATGGCAAGAGCCTGTGTCTGGATGCACGACAACCGCTCTAAGGCGCGGCCTGCCTCCATTCAATGGCCCACAGGTCGATCGTGGGCCATTGAAGCGGCGGTTTATCGTCCGGTGACGCTGTCATGTTGCGGAGTCTTGAAGTCCGGTCGCGGTTCAAGCGGTGGCGTTTGCGTCGAGCGCAAACGTGCCAGGCGATTGGCGTGGGTCGGTGGCTCAGCGGCTAACGGTGAACGGCGTTTACGGGTCTCTTCGCGCAATACCGGCAGTACTTCCTTGCCAAACATGTCGAGTTGTTCCAGCACGGTTTTTAAAGGAATACCGCCATGGTCGAAGAGAAAAAGCTGACGTTGGTAGTCGCCGAAGTGCTCACGGAATGTCAGGGTCTTGTCGATGATTTCCTGGGGGCTGCCCACGGACAACGGGGTCATCTCCATGAACTCTTCAAGGGAAGGGCCATGACCGTAGACCGGGGCGTTGTCGAAGTAAGGACGCAATTCCCGTCGCGCGTCCTGAGAGTTGCGGCGCATGAAAATATGCCCACCCAAGCCGACAATGGCCTGTTCCGGCGTGCCATGCCCGTAGTGCGCAAATCGCTCACGGTAAAACTTCACCAGGGCAATAAAATGCTCGCGGGGCCAGAGGATATGGCTGGCAAAAAAACCATCACCGTAATACGCCGCTTGTTCGGCGATTTCCGGGGTACGAATCGAGCCATGCCAGACGAAGGGCGGCATGTCGTCCAGCGGTCTTGGGATGGAGGTGAAGTTCTTCAAGGAGGTGCGAAAGCGACCACTCCAGTTGATGTCTTCTTCGCGCCAGAGCCTGTGCAGCAATCGATAGTTTTCCATTGCCAGTGGCAGGCCGTCGACAATGCTTTTGCCGAACCAGGGATAGACCGGTGCGGTATTTCCCCGGCCAAGCATCAAGTCCATGCGGCCTCCTGCAAGGTGTTGCAGCAATGAGTATTCCTCGGCCAGCCGCACCGGATCATTGGTGGTAATGAGGGTGGTGGACGTCGACAAAATGATGCGCTGGGTTTTCGCTGCGATGTAGGCCAGCAATGTGGTGGGAGAGGATGTGATGAAGGGCGGATTGTGGTGCTCACCTGTGGCGAACACATCCAGGCCGATGTCTTCGGCTTTTTGCGCGATTTGCAGAGTGGCCTGAATACGCTGAGATTCACTTGGGGTACTGGCGTTGGTCGGGTCTTGTGTGACGTCGCCAACGGTGTAGATCCCGAATTGCATAAAGCCTCCTTGCCTTGCGTGTAGGTGTGTTTGAAGCCAGTGCTTCGAGTTTAAATAAACGAGGCACTTGAAATGTACGCCTGTACACGTACAATCGCAATTCTGGGTCGACATCCAACGGACATTTCGAACAGCTGACAAGGATGGGAGCAGAGCATGGAGCTGGGATTTATTGGTTTGGGTACGATGGGCGTGCCAATGGTGCTGAACCCGGTAAAGGGGCATCGCTTTCGGAGGTGAATGCACGACGCGCCGGCTCACGCTAATACTAAAAAGTTCAGAAGTCGTAACGTGTCTTCAAGTTCGGTAGTGTCTTTTCGTCTGGGGGCTTTATTAAGTAGCACAGGCTTATCCCTGAGGAAGCTCGGACTAATACTGAGATTAACGCTTGCCAGTGTACGACACGACATTTTTTGCCGAGTTAAAAATAAAAAGATTCATCTGTTCTTCGTCTGCTGATCATTAAATAATAGCTAGGAGCCGTTATGAAAAATCTTATGCAATGGAAAAATCCTCCCGCTGAGTCCAATGAATGGCTTGAGAAATCGTGTGTGCTGAACCCGTTGATCACCAGGCGCGGTCATTACAGCGAGCAGACGATTGGCAGGTTTTATCTGGATAAGACCAATGCACTCGCGGCAGCGTAAACGGTTGTAAATAAACCCGGCGCTTTATGAGTTATTGATCACAGGGATTAATAACATACCGGGTTTGTGCCGCCTCTTTTATTAGTTCTTAAACTTTTGCGCTCGCAGTTGAGAGTCAAGGGAGTGCCACATGCTTGCTCGAAATAAAGTTAAATTGCTGGTGTTTGTACTGTTGGTTATTGTTGTTGGCAGTGCCTTCGGTTGGCGTTTCAAGTGGCCCGCCCCAGTCTCGGCTGAACAACGGATACCCAGTACCAAGGTCGGTTTGGCGCAGGTCAAGAAACAGCCCTACACCTATTACCTGGAAGCTATCGGCAAGCTTGAGGCTCAGCGCCAGGTGCTGGTGTCGGCGGAAGTCAGCGGCAAGGTCGTGGACATTGACTTTGAGTCCGGTGATCAAGTAGCGGCGGGGCAGGTTCTGCTCACGCTCAACGACGCACCGGAGCAAGGTGAGCTGATTCGCCTGAAGGGTGAATTCGAATCGGCCAAGGCGCAATTCGCCCGGGTGCAGGAACTGGCGAAAACCGGTGCCGAAAGTCGTCGGGCCTTTGACAGTGCTCGCGCTCAATATGACGCGGCAAAAGGCGACATGGAGCACATGCAGGCGCAAATCGCCCAACGTCATATTCGTGCGCCGTTCGCTGGCACCCTCGGGATTCGTCAGGCGCATCTGGGTCAGTACCTGGAGGCCGGTGGCGCTGTCGCGACCCTGACCGACCCCGGTGTGCTGCGGGTCAACTTTACCCTGGCCGAGCGCGATGGCTCCCGCGTACAGCTCGGCCAAACCGTGCAGGCGAAAGTCGACGCTTGGGCGGATGTGAAGTTTCAGGGAAAGATCATAGCGGTCGATCCACAGATCAATCAGTCCCACACGATCAATGTCCAGGCGGTGATCACTGACACGAAAAAACTGCTGCGCCCAGGCATGTATGCCCGGGTCTCGGTCATGTTGCCGCAGACTTCCGAGCTGGTGATTCCGGAGACGGCCATCACCTACAACGCCTACGGCGAAAGCGTCTTTTGCGTGTACACCGATGACTTGGGGGTGCAGAAGGTCAAGCGCGAGAGCATCAAGGTCGGTGAGCGCCGCGATGGCTGGGCGGTTGTCGACAAAGGTTTGAACGAGGGCGTGCAGGTGGTGACTTCCGGGCAGTTGAAACTCCATGACGGAGTGGCCGTGGAAGGTGTGCCGGACACGGTTGGCCTTAACCTCACCACTGGGTTGGAAAAATGAAATTCACCGACATCTTTCTCCGTCGTCCCGTGCTGGCAGTGGTGGTCAGTACGCTGATCCTGCTTTTCGGCGTGCGGGCGTTGCTGAACCTGCCGATCCGCCAGTATCCGATGCTGGAAACCTCGACCATCACCGTCACCACGCAATACCCGGGCGCCTCGTCGGAGTTGATGCAGGGCTTTGTGACGCAACCGATCAGCCAGGCAGTGGCCTCGGTGGAGGGCATCGATTACCTGTCTTCGGCGTCGACCCAGGGCCGTAGCCAAGTGACGATCCGGATGGCACTCAACAGTGATTCCATCTCCGCGCTGACCGAGGTCATGGCCAAGGTCAACCAGATCAAATACCGCTTGCCCAAGGATGCCTATGACCCGGTGGTGGAACGCACCTCGGGTGGTTTCACCAGCGTGGCCTATGTGGCGTTCGCTAGCTCCAACCTGACCATTCCTCAGATGTCCGATTACATTTCCCGTGTCGTCGAACCGATGTTCGCCGGCATCGAAGGCGTGGCCAAAATCAACATCATGGGCGAGCAGAAACTCTCCATGCGCCTGTGGCTGGATCCGCAACGCCTGGCGGGCTACGGAATGACCGGCCAGGACGTGTCGCAGGCAATCGAAGGCAACAATTTCCAGGCCGCCCCGGGGCAGGTCAAGGGCTTGTATGTGGTCAGCAACCTGCGGGTCAACACCGACCTGAACAGTGTTGAAGATTTCCGCGACATGGTGCTGCGCAACGACAATGGCCGCATCATCCGCGTGCGGGATGTCGGGACTGTCGAGCTCAATGCCGCGTCAACCGATACCAGTGGTTCGATGAGTGATGTGCCGGCGCTGTTCCTCGGCCTGGACGCTGCACCGACCGGCAACCCGCTGGTGATCGTCAAACGTGTACGGGAACTGTTGCCGCAGATTCAGGAAACCTTGCCGCCAGGTGTGACGGTACAAATTCCGTTCGAAGTGGCGCACTTCATTCAATCCTCGATTGATGAAGTGTCTTACACGCTGCTTGAAGCTTTGGTGATCGTGGTCCTGGTGATTTACCTGTGCCTGGGCACGTTCCGCACGGTGCTGATTCCGTTGGTGACCATTCCGTTGTCGATGCTCGGCGCCGCGATGTTGATGCAGATGTTCGGCTTCAGTCTGAACCTGCTGACGTTGCTGGCGATGGTTCTGGCCATCGGCCTGGTGGTGGACGATGCGATCGTGGTGGTGGAGAACGTGCACCGCCACATCGAGGAAGGCAAATCCCCATTCGATGCGGCGTTGATCGGGGCCCGGGAAGTGGCCGGGCCGGTGGTTGCGATGACGTTCACCCTGGCGGCGGTGTACGCGCCTATCGGTTTGATGGGCGGGCTGACCGGCACGCTGTTCAAGGAGTTCGCGCTGACCCTGGCAGGGGCCGTGGTTATCTCCGGTATCGTTGCGTTGACGTTGTCGCCGATCATGAGCACCCGTCTGCTGGATGCCAAAAGCAGCGAGGGCTTTATGGCCATCAGGGCCGACCGTTTCTTCCAGTCTTTGGCCAGCCGCTACGGCGCGTTGCTGGGCGGCTCGCTTGCACGGCGCTGGATCAGCCTCAGCGTGGCTTTGGTGATCTTTTTCAGCCTGCCGTTTCTGTACCGCTCGGCGCAAACCGAACTGGCGCCGCTGGAAGATCAGAACATTTTGCTGACGGCCATCAAGGCACCGCAGCATGCCAACCTCAATTACCTTGAGGCCTACGCCCACAAGCTTTACGAGACGTTCAACCAGATCCCCGAGGGCTACAGCAACTGGGTGGCCAACGGTTCCGACGGGCTATCCAACAGCGTCGGCGGGATCAACCTGGTGGACTGGGACAAGCGCGGTCGCGATGCCAACACGATCCAGCCCGACTTGCAGGCGCGGGTCAACGAGATCGAAGGCACCAGCATCTTCGTGTTCCAGATGCCACCCTTGCCGGGTTCCACCGGTGGGTTGCCAGTGCAAATGGTGATCCGCAGCGATCAGGATTACCTGGCGTTGTTCAACGTGATGGATCTGCTCAAGCAGGCAGCCCAGGCCAGTGGTTTGTTTGCCGTGGTCGACAGCGACCTGGACTTCAACAACCCGGTGGTGGAAATCCAGATCGATCGCGCCAAGGCCAACGCCCTGGGCATTCGCATGCAGGATATCGGTGAGACCCTCAACAGTTTGATCGGCGAGAAATACGTTAATCGGTTCTCCTTTCACGGGCGCTCCTACGACGTGATTCCGCAGTCGATTTCCTCGGACCGGCTCACCCCCGAAACCCTCAAGTTGTATTACGTGAAAGACCAGAAGGGCAATCCGGTACCGTTATCGACACTGGCCACGCTCAACATGAAAGTCGAGCCCAATCGCTTGACCCAATTCAACCAGCAGAACTCCGCCACGTTCCAGGCCATTCCGGCACCGGGCGTGACCCTGGGCGATGCCGTGGGATTCTTGCAAAAGCAATCGGAAGGGTTCCCGGCCGGCTTCAGTTTCGACTGGCAGTCCGATGCCCGGCAGTACGTGCAGGAAGGCAACAGCCTGGCGTTCACCTTCGGTCTGGCGCTGGTGATCATTTACCTGGTGCTGAGCGTGCAATACGAGAGCTTCCGCGATCCGTTCATCATTCTGATCAGCGTACCGTTGTCGATTTGCGGGGCGCTGGTACCGCTGGCTATGGGGATGACGTCGCTGAACATTTACACGCAAATCGGCCTCATCACCTTGATCGGGTTGATCAGTAAGCACGGCATTCTGATGGTTGCGTTCGCCAATGAATTGCAGCGCAAGCAGGGCATGGATCGGGTCCAGGCGATTCAACATGCCGCGCAGGTTCGCCTGCGGCCGATTCTCATGACCACCGCAGCGATGGTGGTGGGGCTTGCTCCCCTGTTGTTCGCCAGCGGGGCCGGCGCCAACAGCCGCTTCGGGCTGGGCCTGGTGATTGTGGTGGGCATGCTGATCGGCACGCTGTTCACGCTGTTTATCCTGCCATCGGTTTACACCTTGCTGAGCTCGATCAAACAGCCAGCCAGCGTGCCTGAGGCCACTCTGGTCGGTGCGCCGCAACCCATCATGTGAGGATGTTGTATGTATCGGATTACGCGCTTGATGCTGGCGCCGCTGGCTGTTTCCATCCTGATGGCGGCAGGCTGTGTGAACTATGCCGGGATCGATCATCAGGGCACCTTGTTGTCGGTTGACGATCTGCACGCCAAAACGCTGCAAGACACACTGCCGCCCGCCAACTGGCCTCGTGCCGACTGGTGGACATCGTTGGGTGACCCGCGACTGGGCGCCTTGATCGAAGAGGCCTATGCCAGCAACCCGGACCTGCAGGAAGTGTCCGCACGGGTCGCCAAGGCCAACGCGTACCTGGATTTGCGCGAGGCCGAGCGCTACCCCGAAGTCAATGCTTCGGCGGGCGTCACCCGTGCCCGGTTGTCCCGGTACGAGGACTACAGCGGGGAGGGTCGCAACTACGTCACCGCCCGATCCCTGGCGGTCAATTTCAACTACACCTTTGACCTGTGGGGTGGACAGCGGGCAGCCTGGGAGTCGGCTCTCAACAGTGCCATGGCGGCCGAAGTCGACCTGCAATCGTCGAGGCTGATTCTGACGGTCAACGTGGTCAAGGCTTACAACCAACTGGCCTATGCCTGGCAAGTGTCGGAGCTCAATCGGCGGGATCTAGCGCGGTTGAGCAAACTGGTGGAACTCTCGGATTCACGCTATGCCTCGGGGCTGGATAACCTGTCGCAGTTGAAGCAGGTGCAAAGCCTCAAGGCGCGCTCGGAATCGACCTTGATCGGTGCGCTGGATGACATCGAAATCGCCCGACTGCAGTTGTCGGCCCTGGTCGGCAAGGGCGTCGATCGCGCGCAAAGCATCGACCGTCCTTCGAGCCTGCAAGCCAGTGTGGTCGCGCTGCCCGCTCAGTTGCCGGCGCAATTGATTGGGCGTCGGCCAGACATCGTGGCGGCGCGCTGGCGGGTCGAAGCCGAGAACAAAAATATCGATGCGCTCAAGACCACGTTTTATCCCAACATCAACCTGGTGGCCTCGGCGGGAACTCACGCTTTGTCCGGGGATGCGTTGCTGGCCAGCGTCAGCACGTTCTGGAATATCGCACCGGCCGTTTCCCTGCCGATTTTCGATGCCGGGCGCTTGCGCTCCGACCTCAAGGCCGGCAATGCCGAACTGGACATTTCGATTGCTCACTACAACCAGGTGCTGACCTCGGCCCTGCATGAAGTGGCAATCTCGGTCACGCAACTGCGTTCTTTCGAGCAGCAGATTGCAGTGCAGCGCGATGCCTGTGCCATTGCCCAGTCGTCCTACGATCTTTCTCAGTCCCGGTATAAGGCAGGGGAGGATACGTTCCTGGACGCGTTAAACATCGAGCAACAGTTGATTCAGGACGAGATGCGCCTGGCCTTCCTCAACAGCAAGCATATCGACAGTTCGATTTCGTTGATGGCGGCCTTGGGCGGTGGCTTCCAGGAGCGCGAAGCGCAGTAAAAAACCAATGGGGATTGCAGGGTTCGAGGTGCTGTAGTGCACGGGGTGGTTATCGCGGGGGTGTACTTCTTGTGTATAGTTTTACTGTTCTCGTATAGACGAATCCTAGCAAGGCATCTCCCGCTTATCATCAAAGGTACCTACCTATGAACGTTGCAAATCACCCTAATCAGGACCAAATTTTATTAGAGAATGTTCTGTCCGCACTGAGTAGCCCATTGCGTCTGACTGTGTTGAAGGTGTTGGCCGATGGTCAGGAACACCCGTGCGGGCGTATTCTCAAGGGGGCGTCGAAATCGACAATGACGCATCACTGGCGGGTCCTGCGTGACAGCGGTCTGATTTGGCAACGGCCGTACGGTCGTGAAAACCTGCTATCGCTGCGCCGCGAGGATATGGACCAGCGTTTTCCTGGGCTGCTCGATTCATTACTCACCGCGGTCAAGTTCGATGAGCAAACCGTCGAAGTGATCAGCAAGCATGAAGTAAACGAAGACGCCGGGGCTTGAGTTGAGGCTTGCGTTGTAGCGCTACGCCGCAAGTGAAGGGCCAGCCCTTCACTGCAACCAAAGTGGTCATGAAACTCGACTCCTTGGGCTTTTTTTGCTCAACGAGCATGCATCGGGGAGCGTTCAAGGTCCCTCTAACGGGCAGTCTTTCCACGCGTTCTGCAGGCTCCGTTCGAACTCGACCAATTGCGCGTGTCGCTGTGTCAGCGCCGCAATCTGGTCGTTGATTTCCTGTTTCTTGTTGGTGATTGCCTGTTGCGCCTGAACCCATGACAACGGCTGACCGTTTTGGGAAGCGAAAGCCGCCTGCAATTCCTTGAGCTTGAAACCCAATTGTTGGGCGCACTTGATGAAGATCAGCAGGTCGACGCTTTGCTGGTCATAGACACGGTATTTCCCTTGCCGCCGAGCGGCAGGCAGCAAGCCGATCGACTCGTAATGGCGAATACTCTTGATCGTCGTGCCCGAGCGATGCGCGGCTTGGCCGATGTACATGAAAAGTCCTTTTTTTGCCGAGGGTAAGCCAGCCCCATTATCGGCAGACTCATCGGCTGGCGATAGCCTGGGCTTGCAGCAGCCAGGTTTCGCGCTGACCGGCGCTGGACCCCAGGACTGGCCCGAAGGTGAGCGTGCGCTGAGGTTGGATGCCGCAAAACGCCAGGGTGGTTTTGCGCATTTGATGCAGGCCGGGCATGCGGTAGATCCAGCGGTAGTACCAGGGTGGTGTGTCCATGGTCACGAGCAGATGCGCACTGCGGCCGTGCAGCAATTTGTCGGGAAAGGCTTTGCCTTCGCGATACTTGAAGGCGAAGCCCGGAAGCAACACCCGATCAAGAAATCCCTTGAGCAAGGCCGGTACGCCGCCCCACCAGATCGGGTAGACCAGGGTCAGGTGTTCAGCCCACAGAATGTCCGCCTGAGCACGGCGCAAGTCGGCTTCCAGCGGTTGCACGTGTTGGTAGCCTTCGCGCAGCACCGGGTCGAAGTCCATTTTGCCTAGAAACAACTGGCGCACCTCATGCCCGGCACGCAACGCCGATTGTGCGTAGCGTTCGGCAAGTGCGCCGCAGAAACTGTTGCTCGAAGGATGACCGAGAATCACCAGTATTCGTTTGCTCATCGTAACGGTCCCTGAAGATGAAACCTCAAGGGTAAAGTCTGCCCCTCAGGGGAGAGTCAAGGCATTCAGCAAGGCCTGGGCATAACCGGGCAGCACGGCGAAGTCCCGGGCGCACAGCAACAGTTTGCGTCGTGCCCATGGCTCTTTCAGTGCGATGCTTTTGAACGGTGTTTCAGTCGGCCAGCGTTCGACTGCCGCCAAAGGCACGATCGCCAGCCCGGCACCTCGGGCGACCATGCGCATCACGCCATCGAAGCCATCGGCACGGATGCGGATCTGCATCCGTAAACCACTGTGCAGGGCTTGTTCTTCCAGGTACACGGCCAAGGCGCTGTTGGCGTTCAGGCCGACGTAATCGTGGTGCAGGGTGGCGCTGAAACTTAACGGTCCAGTGTCGGCCAAGGGGTGATCGCAGGGCAGGATCAGCACCAGTGGGTCGTCACGGAAATAGCGAGTCTGAAGGCCCTCGGCATCCACGGCGTCGGACACAATGCCCAGGTCCGCCGCACCTTGACGCAAGGCGTGGGTAATGCGCGCGCTGGGCAGCTCTTGCAGGTCGATGTCGAGGTTCGGATGATCGCGCAGAAAGTCTGCCAGCAACTCCGGCAGGTACTCGGTGATCGCTGTGGTATTGCACAACAACCGTACCTGGCCTTTGACCCCTTTGGCGTATTCGGCCAGGTCCTGCTGCATGCGCTCGGCCTGTTGCAAAAGAACGCGGGCGTGCTGCGCCAGGGCCTTGCCGGCCGGAGTCGGGCTGACACCGCGGCGACCTCGCTCAAGAAACTCTATGCCCAGTGAAGCTTCCATGGCGCGGATTCGTGCACTCGCCGCCGCCAGCGACAGATGACTGCGGGCGGCACCGGCGGTGATGTTGCCGGTGTCGAGGATGTTCAGATAGAGGCGCAGGTCGGTGAGGTCGAAGTGCATTTGTCACAGCCTCAGGAGGTTTGTTGTCTGGGCGGATGCTTTCGCGAGCAAGCCCGCTCCCACAATGGATCTCGGGTGTTCCGACTTCTTGTGTCCGCATTCGATCTCTGTGGGAGCGGGCTTGCTCGCGAAAGCGCCGGCTGCACCAGCGAAGTCTTCTGCCTCTTGATCAGCAAGAGGCAGCCTCAGTATATGGCAGATTTTCAAGGCAACCTTCAGGGCTCACCATAGCCCCATGAATACACTCGCGGCGTTCTACCAGCATCTGGGTCTGGCCCTGTCCTTATTGGTTATCACCACCTTCCTGCTGGCCGGGATGATCAAAGGCGTGATCGGTCTCGGCCTGCCGACCATTGCCATGGGCTTGCTCGGTCTGGCTATGGCACCGTCGCAGGCTGCGGCGTTGCTGATTATTCCCGCTACCCTGACCAATGTCTGGCAACTGGCATTCGGCGGTCATTTGCGCAGGCTGCTGAACCGGTTGTGGCCGATGCTGCTGACAATTTTCATCGGCACGGGTGCCGGTACTCTGTGGATCGGCATGGCCGGCGGGCATTGGGTCGTGCGGGGGCTGGGGGCGGCATTGTTGATATACGCATTGAGCGGGTTGTTCCTGCCGACCTTGCGGGTCGCAGGTCGCACCGAGCGTTGGCTCGGTCCGCTGTGCGGTGTGCTGACGGGCATCATCACTTCGGCCACCGGGGTTTTCGTGATTCCGGCGGTGCCTTATTTGCAAGCGCTGGGCTTGAGCAAGGATGAACTGGTGCAGGCGCTGGGCCTGTCGTTCACCGTCTCGACCCTGGCGTTGGCCGCCGGGCTGTTATGGCGCGGCGCCCTCGGCGGAGGCGAGTTGAGTGCATCGCTGCTGGCGTTGATTCCGGCAGTGCTCGGCATGTTGCTGGGGCAATGGCTGCGCCAGCGGATCAGCGCCGTGTTGTTCAAGCGCGCGTTCTTCATCGGCCTCGGCATGCTCGGTGGCCACTTGCTGATCAGCGGCTAGCGGACGAAGTGCTGAGCATCTCGATCGGCCGGATATCGAAATCCCGTTCCAGAAACTCCATTCGTTGGTCGAGGAATTGCTTCATGTGCGGCAGGTTCGAGTGCGCATCCAGATGGGCCTGGGACTGCCAGATCTCGTAGAAGATAAACAGCGTCTGGTCCTGTTTGTCGCGCAGCATGTGGTACTCGATGCAACCGGGTTCGGCGCGACTCGGTTCGACATAAGCACGGAACAACGCTTCGAAGGCCGCAGATTTTTCCGGGCGGGTCTTGGCGTGCAGGATGAAGCCTTGCAGTTCGCTCATCAGGTTTTCCTTGAAAGTCAGAATCGGCACAAGCTTATGGCAACAATCGCCTGTTGATTCGTGCGTATTGGTCAAATGAATTTTGCTGAATGAGGGCTTATTCCACGCGAGGTCGATCACTACTCTGCCGCCATCGAATTTCAACTTTGCGAGATTTCTCCCATGAAAAAAGTCCTGTTGCTCAATGGCGGCAAAAAATTTGCCCACTCCGATGGTCGCTACAACACGACGCTGCACGAAGCGGCGCTGAGCGTGCTGGATCGCGGCGGTGTGGATGTAAAAGCCACGTTCATCGACGAGGGGTACGACGTCGCGGAGGAAGTCGCCAAATTCCTCTGGGCCGATGTGATCATTTATCAGATGCCCGGTTGGTGGATGGGCGCCCCCTGGACCGTCAAGAAGTACGTCGATGAAGTCTTCACCGAAGGCCACGGCAGCCTCTACGCCAGCGATGGCCGCACACGTTCCGACGCGTCGCAGAAGTACGGCAGTGGCGGTTTGTTGCACGGTAAAAAATACATGCTGTCGCTGACCTGGAACGCGCCGCAACAAGCCTTCGACGACCCGACCGATTTCTTCGAAGCCAAAGGCGTGGACGCGGTGTACTTCCCGTTCCACAAGGCGAACACCTTCCTCGGCATGACCGGTTTGCCGACCTTCCTGTGCGTTGATGTGATGAAGCGCCCGAATGTTGAAGCTGATGTGGCGCGTTATGAACAGCATTTGGCCGAGGTGTTTGGCTTACCGGCCTGAGTTTTCCGGCTAATATCCGTCGCAACGGCAGGAAAGATCGCAGCCTGCGGCAGCTCCTACAGAGGGTGTACACCCGAAGACTCGGGGCGGCGCGCAATCCTTGTAGGAGCTGCCGCAGGCTGCGATCTTGGCGATTCATGCCACGCCGATTAGCGAACGAGGACACACGTGAAAGCCAGATCCGATGAGTTGCAGATTTTCGTCTGCGTGATTGAGTGCGGGTCGATTTCAGCAGCTGCCGAACAGGTCGGGCAAACGCCGTCAGCGGTCAGCCGCACGCTGTCGCGACTGGAGGCCAAGCTCGACACCACGCTGATCAACCGCACCACGCGACGCATGGACCTGACCGAGGAGGGCAAGTACTTCTTCGAGCACGCCAAGCTGATTCTCGATCAAATGGACGAACTCGAAGAGCGCCTGTCCTCACGCCAGCAAACCCCCTCCGGGCATCTGCGAATCAATGCTGCCTCGCCATTCATGCTGCACGCCATCGTGCCGTACATCGATGAGTTCCGCCGTCTCTACCCGGACATCCAGCTCGAACTCAACAGCAATGACCTGATCATCGACCTGCTCGAACAAAGCACCGACATCGCCATCCGCATCGGCACGTTGGCCGATTCGACCCTGCACGCCCGCTCACTGGGTTGCAGCCCGCTACACATCGTCGCCAGCCCGGCGTATCTGGAACAACACGGCGTACCGGCCGCCGTTACCGACCTGGCCGAACATACGCTGCTTGGGTTTACCCACAACGAAGGCCTCAACCAATGGCCCTTGCGGTATGTCCACGGTGATCGCTGGCCGATCCAGGCGTCGATCAATGCGTCCAGCGGCGAGACGATCCGGCACCTGGCGCTGGCAGGGCAGGGCATCGCCTGCCTGTCGCACTTCATGACCATCGACGACATCCGCGCCGGTCACTTGCAGGTGCTGCTGGCGGAATTCAACAGTGGATATCGCCAGCCGATCAACGCGGTGTACTACCGCAACTCGCAACTTGCCCTACGGATTCAGTGCTTCCTGGACTTCATCCAGGGCAAATTGGCGGCTTATGCGATTGCGGATTTCAAGGGCTGATTCGTAGACCGCGTCATCGTTCTTCGCGAGCAAGCCCGCTCCCACAGTGGACTTGCGTCAATTCACGATAATGGGAGCGACACAGGGCCCATGTGGGAGCGGGCTTGCTCGCGAAAGCGTTTTCGGCAGCCCATTCACTGGTCGGCCCGCCCTCAATTCCGTAACATCCGCCCTCTCTTCTCCCGCCTGTATTTTTTAGGTAAGCCATGAAACCCAAACGTCTGCGCGCCGATGTCCTGGCCGGACTCACGACCTCTTTCGCACTGATGCCCGAATGCATCGCCTTCGCGCTGGTGGCCCATCTCAATCCATTGATGGGGCTGTACGGCGCTTTCATCATCTGCACCCTGACTGCGCTGTTTGGCGGACGGCCGGGGATGGTGTCCGGTGCCGCCGGATCGATGGCCGTGGTGATCGTCGCGCTGGTGGTGCAGCACGGCGTGCAATACCTGCTGGCGACGGTGCTGCTGGGCGGGTTGATCATGCTGGCGTTCGGTTTGTTGAGGCTGGGCAAACTGGTGCGCATGGTGCCGCACCCGGTGATGCTCGGCTTCGTCAACGGCCTGGCGATTGTCATTGCCCTGGCGCAGTTGGAGCATTTCAAGAGCGGTGACGGCTGGTTGAGTGGTGCGCCGCTGTACATGATGGTCGGGCTGGTGGCGCTGACGATGGCCATCGTTTATTTGATGCCGCGCCTGACGCGTGCCGTGCCACCGGCGCTGGTGGCGATTCTGGGTGTCGGGCTGGCAGTTTACCTGCTCGGCCTGCCGACTCGTACATTGGGTGACATGGCGCACATTGCCGGTGGCTTGCCGAGCTTCGCGCTACCAGACCTACCGTGGAACCTGGAAACCCTGCGCATTATCGCCCCTTACGCGATATTGATGGCGTTGGTCGGTCTGCTGGAAACCCTGCTGACCCTGAACCTGACCGACGAGATCACCGAGAGCCGTGGCTACCCGGATCGCGAGTGCGTGGCATTGGGCGCTGCCAACATGATTTCTGGTGCGTTCGGAGGCATGGGCGGGTGCGCCATGATCGGGCAAACCGTGATCAACCTCAGTTCCGGCGGTCGTGGTCGGCTGTCCGGTGCAGTGGCCGGGGTGATGGTTCTGTTGTTCGTGCTGTTCCTTTCGCCACTGATCGAACGCATCCCGCTGGCCGCACTGGTCGGGGTGATGTTCGTGGTATCGCAGCAGACCTTCGCCTGGGCTTCGTTGCGGGTGCTGAACAAGGTGCCGCTGAACGATGTCCTGGTGATCATCGCGGTGACGGTGATTACGGTGTTCACTGATCTGGCCATCGCCGTGTTGTGCGGGATCATCATTGCGGCGCTCAACTTTGCCTGGCAACAGGCTCGCGAGCTGTATGCCGACAGCTATCAGGAAAGCGACGGCAGCAAACTCTACCGTCTGCACGGCACACTGTTTTTCGCCTCTACCACGCCATTCCTCAATCAGTTCGACCCCGCCAACGACCCCGCGCAGGTGACCCTTGATTGTCGCCACCTGAGCTTCGTCGACTACTCGGCCATCGCTGCGCTGAAGACATTGCGCGAGCGCTACGCCAAGGCTGGCAAGCAGCTACGCGTGCTGCATTTGTCCGAGCGCTGCAAGAAACTGCTCAAACGCGCCAGCGAGCATCACGAGTGAAATCGATCAGTGATCGTTCCCATGCTCGTGTGGGAACGACTCACGACCTGCCATACCTCTGCCCGACGCCCGATAGCCCTCCACGAAAATTACTTTCATTGATCCATGTCTCGTGGTGGCACATTGCGATTAAAGAAAGCCGCTCCCAAGCCGAAGCGCTGACATCCAGCCCAGCTACACTCTGGGCCTTCTCAATCTGGGAGCAACTCCATGAGCTTGGGCAAAACCACCCCGATCCTGCGGATTTTCGATGAAACCAAGGCATTGGAGTTTTACGTCGAATTTCTGGGGTTCAAGATCGACTGGCAGCATCGCTTCGAAAAAAATTTCCCGCTGTACCTGCAAATCTCCCGTGGCGAATGTGTGCTGCACCTGTCCGAACATCACGGTGACAGTACACCGGGCTCGGCGTTGCGCATTGAGACCGATGAACTGGAGGTGTTCCAGCAGCAATTGTTGGCCAAGGAGTATCAGTTCGCCCGCCCGCAAATTCAGGCCATGCCCTGGGGGAGCCAGGACATGACCATCAGTGATCCGTTTGGCAATCGGTTGGTGTTTACCAATGCGATTAGTGTTTGATTGAGCGAGGTTAAGCGAGACCTGCCGATTTCCCGAGAGGCCTCGCCTGGCCAGTTTCAAACAAAAAACTTGCCTTGCGATTTGTTGTGTTCATTATGCCTGAACAGTAACTCCCGTCCTCTTTGTATCGTTGCGCGCGAGATGGCAATCTCACTTTGTATTGAGCTGCGGCTTATGAGGCTTGAGCTTTTTACGCCTATACGATCGGCCATTCGATCGATAATTCGCCCCAGTCTGCCTTTAACACCCGCGGCATAAAATTCATCCACACCCAGTTCGTCAAATGCTGCGTTGATGGCGTGAGCATCGTGCTCCAGAAAGTTGTCGAGTTGTATCAGCTCATTGTTCAAACGCTCGATTTTTTGTCCCGGCAGGCCGTCGAGGGCTTTGGTAGCTTGGGTCGACGATTCAAAGTTTGCAACCCACGGTCCTTTGACCCCAAGCACCATTGACAAAACGAGGTTGGCTGTTATCACCGACAGCTTTTTCTGTCCTATTGCGTTCCTCGGATTCAGGTCGTGCTGTAACTTTGCTTTCACGTCATAGGAAGCCGTCCGTGCTGTGTATTCTATGTCGTCAGGCTTTAGTCGACTGGTCTGGGGATATATGGCGACGGTTAGATGCTGTGTTGCATTGAATCTCTCGGCAAACGAGTCAATCATTAAAGAAGTGGCGACTGTCGCCCCCGCGATACCAGTTGGCCCGGTTGGTACGGCCAGCAGGCCCGCCCCCAATGCCATCACATACTTCACTGTGTTATAGACGAAACTTTGAAGCAGTCTTTTTCCGATGTCTCTTTTTCTCATGCTGTTGTAGAGCTGGTAGTTCAGCGTGCGAACCCTTTTGTTCACTTCGCTCAAAATGCCGGGATAGGCCCCTAGTTCTTCCTTGATGGCGGCGTCGTCTTTTTGAGTGCCGTGATGATCGATGTAACGCAGCGGATTATTCCCAACCATGCAATACAGGTTCAGCCCATCAGCCGCCCCGGTCGGATCTGGGCTGATCCAGCGTTGCAACCAGGGTGCGTAATACCGGTACCCGTAGTAATAAAGCCCACTGGCATCGCGTTCTTTTCCGGAATATCGAATGGTCCGGTAATCGGCTTCCACCCTCGAGCGAGACGCTGTCCATGCCGTTCCGCCAAATGGGAAGTAGCTCTCCTGACTGATCAAGTCAGCATTGCCATCAAGTTCCAGTGAACTGGAACCCAAATGGTCATCAAGGCTATAGCGCAGTTGATCTGCGGGAATACCTGAGGGCTGGCCTTCGGTCCAGTGCAGGCAACGAACGCTGCCACGACCGGCCTGCACCGTTATGACTTCCAGCCGCTCTTTCCCTCGGGTACGGATTTCGATGCCCGGTAAATAACGGACCTCTCGGGTGTGAGTGATCGATGCACCTTGGGTGGTGGTCGTTTTGCGAAGACGCTGACCACTGCCGTCATAGTCGTAACGTTCATGGTCGTCAGGGCCATCCTCACGCTTGACCAGCACCACGCGGGTAAGTTGATTGTGTGCATTCCATTGCAGCGACTGGCCCGATTGCAAGTCTTGCAGATTGCCGTTGTCATCAAAGGTTGTCGCAGTGCCGGGCAATTCAGAGCCCTGGCGCCATGACACCAGACGATTACTGAGATTTGCCACGTTAAAAGTTCGGGTGTAATTGTTGCGATCCCGCACATGGCGCAGTTCGGTCAGGTTACCGCCAGCGTCGTATGTGTAGTGTTGGGTGAAATTGAACAGTTGCCGGGTATCGATGGGTGTAATGCCTAGCGCAGGAATATGGGGGGCAGTGGTTGTTCCTGCCGCCTCTCTTCCGGTTGCACTGCTCAATTGGTAGAGGCTGTCATAGGTGAATGTGCTGACGGCTTCGACTCTCTGGTTACTGCCAAACTGCACGGGCTGAGCTTTGTCCTCGATTTGCGTCACATTACCCACCGCGTCATAGCTGTAGTGCAGCGACTGCAAGGTGCGGTTTGATACGGAGGCAGTCATCGAGGTCAATCGACCGCTGGCGGGATCGAACACCGCGCGGCTCATGACGTTGTTGCCTGCGGTCTGTGATTCAACCTGGCCGAAGGCGTTGTAAACGAGATCCTTCACCAGGGTATTTTCGATTTCGGTATCTTTGAGTTTCAGGCTCACGGTTTTGAGTCGGCCTGCAACATCAAAGGAAAAGCGCTGCTGGTGTTGACCGGCATCCACCTGCCGGATGACCTCGCCCGTTGCGTCGTAGTGCCATTGCGTTTTGTAGCCATCACCCGTTTCTCGTAAGAGGTTTCGGCTGTGTTCCTCTGCTGGCCAGTCTAAAGTTTCGGCACTCGACAAAAAGTGGCGTGTCTGACACGAAGGTTTTCCGCCAAGCGAGTATTCGTCGATAAGCAGGGTGCCTGCTTCGTCGTCGTGGCGAATCAACAAGCCACATCGATTGAGTGCGGCCGAATCTTTCGAGTTGTCGCCGTAACTGAAGCGTTCGATGATGCGTGCCGGCTGTCCTGGTGACTCTTCCTGGATCGTGATTGGCCGTAGTTGATCATCGAAGGTCGTTCGCCAATGATTGCCTCGCTGGTCCCAGTTGCGAAGTGTCTGTCCGGCGTCCCCCGGCAGGTTCAGTCGCCACCCGGCGTCAACGCTGTCTACCCGCAGTGGTCTGCCGGACAGGCTGTAGAGGGTCGTCAGATTGGCCTTCTGCGTTTCGGCAAACAGTCGCGGATCCCACTGTGCAATTAGGCGTCCGGCAGTATCGTACTGCTGACGGGTAATGCGCGCCTGCGCAGCCTTGGCTGCGTCGCTACGCCAATAAGCGACATGCCGGACCGTCAGGTCTCGGCTGTCGACTACGTTGATCGTCGGTGTCTTGCAGTGAAGGCGTGCGCTCATGCCTCACCTCCGATTGTCGGGAGTCGTTCGGACGTGACCTCTTCCAGGGTATCGTTCTCGTCCTCGTCCAGGGTGTACCAGGGGTGGCGGGTTTGCCTCCGCATATAGGAAAGGCCATTTTGTCTTGCCAGACGTGTACGCGTAAGGCGCCCCAACGCATCGTAAAACTGCAGATCGCAATGGCCGAACTGTCGCAAGGACACATCGTTGATGTAATCATGCTGATCGGCGAAATAAGGGCGGTAGGTCCGGATCGCCAATCCCTTGTTGTTGTATTCCACCCGTTCGCTGATACGCCAGCGCTTTGCTGCGGTCAGCTCCTTCGGTGTTCCGTCCTCGAGGGTCAGTTCTCCCTTGGCGTTGACGACGTAGGCCGTACCCGATTCGACTTGTTGCTTACTTTGCAGTGTTCGTCCGAAGCCATCGCAGCAGGTGACGGTAATGCGGATTTGTCTCTGGTTGTCATCGGGGTAGCGATCAGCGACCAGGGTGGCGATGTGTATCGGCTCACGGGCCGAGGTTGCGAGTTCGGTTGCCAGTTTCGCTTCATCGGCCAAGAGTGTTTTAAGGCCTGCCAGGCGCCTGCGGACTGAAGCGCAGATGTATCCGGTGGGCAGCACATCACCGTTGGCCACGCAGCGCATCAGCCAGTCGCGGTCCTTCAGAGCTGCGTCCGAGACGCGCCCCATCCAGCTAAATGGCGCGTAGTAGATGGCATTGGCGGCGTCCAGCAAAGCACCCTTTGCATTGTTGATCGCTTCGGTCGGGCTGGTGAACTCCGGACGTTTGTATTGAGCGATAGGTTTGAAACCTATGAGCGTATTGCTCTTGTTGCTGTAAATGCTGGTGGCCAGCACTTGGCCGAAACCATCATAGAGCCCTTCTTGAATGTTCCCGTTAGGGTCAGTGATGCACCGGGGCTGGAGTGAGCGGTAATCGTAGGTAGCCTTGGTGACACAACCATCGGGCAGTTTGAGCGCAGTGATGAGACAGTGATAGTTGTCGTAACTGACCTCGGTCACACCATGGCTTTTGCTCAACCGCAGGGTCTGTATCTTGTAAAAACCCTTCAGTGCGGCGTAGGTCGAGAAACCGCTTTTGACTGACCAGAGTTTTCCGGGAGACGTGGCTACGGGAAGGAAATCGTTCATACGGTGATAGCCACTTCGCTCGAGCAGTCTTCCCTTGGGGCGAGCCGCTTGCGACAACACGTCGAAGGCTTTCAGGGCTGTTTCGTCCAACTCGGCGGTTTCCAGATGGTCAGCCAGGGCTTCGAAGTGGGCGACTCCGTCCGGCAGGGTTTCTGCGGTTGAGGTGTTTTTGTAGCGTTGCACGGACAGTCCGGTGAGGACGTGTTGGGTCGTCCAGGCGGTTTGTTTGACGAGTTCGATGAGCTTTTCGTAAGTCATATCCTTTGTGGTCAGCCCTTCGGCCGCGGGTGCCTTGGGTCGCTTCAACGCATTGGTACGCTGGCGATAAGGCAGACCCAGCCGCCATCCTTGGGCGCTATCCAGATGAATGAATTCGGCAAGGCTTTCGTTCAGGTAGTAGAACTGTTGTGCCGGATCATGAGCATCGCGCCACCATTGTTGCTGGTCGGCATCGCTGAACGGCGGGGTATCTCTGCCGGTTTTACGTCGGGCGTAATGGACGTTCACGCTGTGGGTCAGTGTGCCGAACAGGTCGTGCTGCAGATTGAAGGTGTGCCGGCATTGCGGATCATCGGTGATGTCTTCGTACTGATAATGGATGGACTCCAGAAGCAGTGGCAACATCCGGGCATAGCGTCGATTACCCTCAGGTGCTTGTAGCAAACGTACCCGATAGCGGTTTTCCTGAACCGAATAAAGCGTTCTGGTCTTCAGGCGTTTATCGACTCCGAAGATCTCGCTGCGCAGTAAGTGACCGCTCAGGGCGCGGGCCATTTCGAGGGTTGTTTCCGTGTCTGGGGACGTGATGCGTGTGTCGTTCTTCAGCTCCGGCTGGTATTGGCAAAGCAGTGCCTTGTCCAGCGCTTCGGCTTCTTTGTCAGCATGGTGATAATCGGTACGAGGCAGATCCACTGCTTGCCCGGTGTGGAACCAGCTCTTTGTCTGGCATGGCGTGGTGAAACCTTGCGAATCGGCATCATCGGGGTTGGTTTCAGTGTCGGTTTGCAGCAACAGGCCGAAGCCGCGAAATTCCCGCTCGATGCCGTCGTAGTAGCCTTGGCGGTAAGAGAAACTCTGAGTCAGACGATTGCCGGTAATCTCGTCGAGTTGGGTCTGTTTCGATACCAGATGCAGGGCCATAGGCTCATGACAGGTGCGGGGCTTGTCGGCTTTGATTCTCTCCGCTTTTTCATCCAGCCATTCCTGCGCCGAGCTGCGGTAGCTGATGCTGCCGGCAGCACCCATATTGTTATTGGTGCGGGTGAGTAAATACGGTTTTGCTCTGACGAAGTCGTAGCGCCAATGACGGGGTGTCATGTGTGGCACGCTCAGAATCAGGCTGGAACAGCCGAGTCCTTGCAAGTCGGCGATGCTCACCTGGCAGAAACGGTCGTAGCGCACACCTTCCGGCCACGGCAGAGCCACTGAAGGGGCGAAACCATTGCCGCTGCGGTTCATGAAGATCCGCGCCTGATCCGCTTCCAGATAAATCAGGTCGGCGGCGCCAGAGCCGTCCAGGTCCGCCAGACGGATTCGCGAGGCGTCGAATGTTTCGTATGCAAGGCCAGGAGAGCCCAGCACGATGCCTTTACCGAAGCGTCCACGACCCAAGTTTGGCCAGCACTTCACCTCGTTGTGACGAATACGTATCAGGTGTTGTTGACCACTGCCCAGGATATCGCTGAAGGCCACCAGTTCGGAGGACGAAGAGGTGAGTACAGGAAGGGCGTCTTCATCCTCTTTACGAGTCACTTCGCGGGCGGTTGCAAAACCGTTCTGCCGTTGATTGGCGTACAGGCGAACACTGCGTGGGCCTATCAGCGTCAGATCGCTGAGCCCTTTGCCCATCAGATCGGCCAGCTGTCCTTGCGGATTGAAAAACTCCACGGGGAAGGCATTGAACGTGGCGAAATCCGACCACTGCCGGTCGGGGCCGAGGGAGAAAAAACCACTCAAGCCCGGCTGAGCAATGATCCAGTCCAGCCGACCATCGCCCGTGAGGTCGCTCAATGACTGGCGCACAGGTTTTGCAGTGTCGGCAACGGGAATGTTGGGTAACGCTCGCCACTGATCGTAAGCCACTTCATTGCATTTGGCTCTGGCTCGCACGGGTTCGCGGTAATACCAGCCTGCGCCACTTCGATAGAGCACGCCCGGTAGGCCCTCGCCGTACAAGTCCACCAGTTGATATCCTTGGCCGTCGTTGAGCCCCGGCATGTTCTGAAAGCGCTGCCAGGCGTGGGTATCAGGCAGGAGCTTGAACTCGATGTAGCTGAATTCAACTGGGGGACGGTTATCGGCGGTTGCCGAGTTGCCAAATGCTTGGTCATGGGCCGCGCTCAGATGGTGGTAACCCAGAGGCGTCTGGCGGTAATCGAGCAGCAGGCGTCGGACCAGAGCGGGGGCGGTGCCCAACTCATCAGGAAAGCGGTGAAACATCAGAATCTGGCGACACAGGCGTTCGGTACGTAATTCAAAACCGTAGGCGAAACTGGAAAACGCGTCGCTACGGGTTTGCCACTGTTGGCCTTCATATAGAGGTTTGTGTTCGTACTCGGTACTCCGTTCGCCGTAGTCGAATACCAACTCGAAATGCCATTGCACAGGCTTCAGCCGATCTGCTTGCCATAAGTAAAGGTTTGCATCGGCCTTGAAGTTGCCGTAACTCACATGGCTCAAGTAACGCTGGGCCTTGGCGCCATCGCGGTCATCTTCTGCCTTGTACTGGTAAAGGATGTGCTCGCCGTGTGGGTTCAGACTCTCCTCTAGCAACCATTCGCCTACACGGCTCGTGTCCTGAGGATCGGCACGACGCGATGCCGGATTTTTTCCGTACAGATGAAGGCTGCCATCGGCACCGTGCACCAACCAAAAACCCGGTTTGTCGCCCTCCGAGGACCAATGTTCAATCCGGTCGAAGCTGCTTTCGATTCTCGGGAAGTGGCGCACAACAGTATAGGTTGTACCCAGTTCCAGCCCGTTGTAACGATCGACGCGGGTTGAGGTGATGACGCCCTTTTGATCGCGCTCGGGCAGCCACACAACACCGCTGGGGCCGACAATTTCGTCATCCTTGGCATAGGCTGGTACACCCTTGCTGGTGCGTCGCGCAACAGTGGGCAATGACACCCCCCAGCCGATGCCAAACATACTGTTGCCGACCGAACTGCCGTAGCTGAGTGACAAGGAGGGTGCAAAGCCGCGACCTGGCGAAATCGGCAAGGTAATCTCATAAGAAGCCGCGCCGTGGGCGCCGATGACGCCCCAGCCTTTGCCAATGCTTTGGATGGCGCCGCCACCTTTGGGTAGTGACGGCGCGATAACAGGCAATGCTGTTTGCTCACTCATTACGCATCCCCCACTCTGGCCGTGTAGCTCACATGCACGATGATGTCGGTGAGCGATTCGAGCATGGACTTTTGTGCTGTGTGATGGGGAAACGACAGGTGCCATTTTGAAACCGCACCGGTAAATTCAAAGGGCAGGTAGCGTTCGTCTTGAAAGTTCAACGTGAAAAGGCCGTTGTCGTCGATACCGCTGGAAAGAGCGATCCGCTGGTTGGCCCGCTGGCTAGCCATGACCTGCTTCCCTGCACCTGGCATGACAACCTGGCTGCTGGTCTGGGTCAGAATGGCGCGGATGTCTTCATAGGGGCCCAGGACTGCCGGCAGGGAGAGGCTGATACTTTTGATCCGGCGCAGATGGTGTCCCGGATAGTCGTTATCAAACAATGTCTGGGTGAGCTCGAATTCGCATGTGCCCCTGTCCACCAGGGTTGACTTGAAACCTTTGACGGTCGGCGTGCCCGCGACGCCGGGTATGTCCTCCCAGGGCTTATTGATAGAGGGTGCGATCCCGGTGCTGCCCCTGTCCTTCTCTGCCTTTTCCTTCAGCTGTCGTAATGACACGGTCTTGCGAATCTCCAGCTCGCGTTCATTCCCCAAAAGATAGGCACTTTTCATCTTTAGCAAGCTCACCTTCATTCCCTCGCCAGGTCCGAGCCCGCGATAAGTGCTGTTCCAGGTCTGGGGTTGAAAGAATGGCTGCGTGGAAAGGTCGACCATTTCGTAGCGCCAACACAGTTCGGTGAACTGGCACAGCGATAACGTGGCGTCATACACCAGGTGATAGAAGCTGGAGAGCTGGTAGGTGAACCATTGGTAAAGTTGTGAGTGGGTAAAACGCTTGCTAAGGAAGTCGTAAGAGGTTTTGGCTTGTGTGAGTGACGTTTGAGTCTGGCGTAGCAGCAACAGGGAGGCGGTCTCCCGCTCGGCTTCAAGCGCCAGTTGTGCATCGAGCTGCGCGATTTCGAGCTTTGCCTGATCACGAGCCTGGGTCCACTCCTGATGGCGCCGGCGGTATTGCGCCGCCCGTTCGAGGGCCTCGCCGGTGCCATGGGCGGCGACAGCTGCGCCTTGAGCCCCGGCCATCACTGCAAAGGGAACCCCTTCGAGACGATGGCCGCCGTCGGCCAGACCAAAAATGTTGGGGGCGACCTTCAGGCCCTGAGCCACCAATTGAGCTGCGTGAGCGCCTGCTTCGGCTATACGTCCGGCCAGATGCGCGGCGGTAGCAGCGACCTCCTCTGGATTGACTACCTCGTTGACCAGCCCACTGTAGTAATCCCTCCGCGCTTCGATGATGGCCTTACTGGCAAGCAGGGCTTCCTTGTTTTTTTGGTCGACCTTCAACGCCTGGGTCTGCAGGTCCACGGCCATGTTCGCCAAATCCCAGACCTGATGCTGTTGAAGCTCCTGAAAGCTGGCCTGCTCGCTGCGTTCGATGAATGACAGCAGCGTTGCACTGAACTGAATCACCGTATCTACCGCAACCATGGCGTGGGCATGCAGCGAGCTGAAGCGGTAAGGCGGGATTTCCGCACTCGGGCGCAGGTCAATTCCGGGCTCTGCCGCGCGTTGAGGCGTGGAAGCGGGCAGGCTGCCTGATGGCGTGGGCACCACGAACAGAGGGAGCCTCAAGGGTCTGCCAGCCATGTCGAGATTGTGTCTGAGGTTATGCAGACGGCTTTCCAGTTTTTCCCAGCGTGCGATCAGCACCGGATTGAACGGTAAACGCAAATGAGGTGTGTCAATCGTATGCACCGAGGGGGGCGATGCATAGGGGCGCACACACAATTGGGGTACCACTTTGGAGGAGGTGTGTACGTGTGTTTTATTTGTGCCGAGTTTTTTTTCAAAAATGCGCAGTATCGAGTTGGTCTCTTCACTGAAGTTTTTCAGCGTGACGGCGGTCCAGAGGTCGGTCTGTTTGAGATCCGGGCGAGGTCCCATCAAGTCCAGTGCACGGATGTAACATAGCTTCGCTTCCGTCAACCCATCGACGGTTAACGTGCGGTACGCAGTGTCACCGCGGTTGAGCAGAATATCGATATAGAGCGTGTACAAGGCTTTGCGAAAGTGCACCGGATGGCTGAGTGCAATTTGATGCGGGTCTTGCGGGCCCTGGATGGCATAGGTGGCTTGACCGGGTGCTGGAATGGTGGCGCTGATCAACGGCACCGTATTCCAGTAGTCGGGGTTCATGCTCGCGACCTTTTTGCGGCCGGGGTTGAACAGATAATGCAGCCAGCGTTCGGCTTCGCCGTATTGGCGCTCAGTATTGAAACGGTGCGCTACCAGCCATGGCAGGTACAAGAACAGCTCGACAAAGTAGCGTCCATACGCACCGTAGAAATCCATTGGTTCTATCGCATCTCCTTCTTTTAAAGAGGGCTCCGGCAAGTGCTGGGAATCCCAGCTCAGCAACTCGTCCATACTCGTTTCGGCACGCTGGATCAGATGTTTGGCGAAGGTGATGTTCATTCGGATGGGCAGGCGCGATTGCCCGGTATCGATGTCGCTCTGCTCGATGGATGAGTCTGAAAAGTCAATGAACTCGGCGGTGCCTGAAGCACTGTCGCGTCGGGAAATGATACTGGGTGGTGTCAGATTGTCGCTGGAAGAAGACTGTCTGAATTGGAGTCTCACTTTCCTCTCGTGAGTAGGCAGGAAGAGTGATGTCCATTTTTCGAATTCTGTACTGAGTCGCTCGATGAACTTTTCAGCGTCATGTTGTTTATTTTGTTTTTCGGGCAGCCCGTTGAGAGAAACTGTTGGTTTGATATCAGTATCTTTGTCGATATGAGCCGACATCCAAAGCAGGTTCTGTCGCCCCTCGGACGCCCCGCCGACATAGAGCGATATAAGCAGGGATTCGGGAGCGTGCGACTTATCATGGACGGCAATGGTATGTATGTTTTTCTTGAGCTGGGTAAGGTCCTGATTGTGCAGGGCAACATTGGACCCGTAACCCTGTAGGCAAGTCTGCGGCGTGCTCCAACTCTCATCATATTTTTTATAGCAAAGGTTCAAACGAAACAGTGGGTTGATCCTTGCCACCTCTTGCCCTGACGGTCGGTTTACCGCCGTCTTGTCCTGGAAGATGCATTCGGCCCAAATCACATACAGGCGATTGTTGAACATGACCGGTCGAATCGTTTGTTCGATGGCGCTTTCGGAAATCGGCAGGTTGGCGCGTTTCCAGTCCGACCAGGCCTGTGGTTCCGGCTTGTCATATTTTTTTGGGGTGGAACCCGGTTGTGACGGGCGTTGAGCCATGTCCAGCGAGCGCCAGTAATAGGTATTGGCGTTACGGGATTTGGCTATGAAGTAATAGGTGCTGTTGGCGAAGTCGGTGCCGTCGATGTAACCGTTCAGTGTGGTCAGATTGGCCACTTCTTCGAGTCTTGTCAGATACGCCAGTACCGCCGTTTGCACCGACTCGCCGGTGAGTTGGTTCTGATTGATGTCGTTTTCCAGTTGTTGAAAACTGTCGGTACTGGTCTTGCGAAGGGTCGGGTCCAGATAGACCGCAGGGAAATAGTGCACACGCTGGTTGATTGCCCAGCTCGAATAGAGATGCATCACGGAGCGCCAGGTCTCGACCTGATCTTTGGGGATGTCTGCGGTGTGGTACCCCGGTTCCATGTTGGTCAGAATACTGTTGATGTATTGCTGCAGGCTTGCGGTGGCGCAGGCTACCGGGCTGGTTGGCACGTCCTGGCTGACCAGCATATCGAGTAGCCAATAGTGGTAGAGGTCGTTGGCGGTTTTCAGATGCTCCGCGATTTTCAGCGACTTCAGTGTCTGGTCTTCCGGCACGATGGCTGAAAGATAAAGCGCGAGCTGTGCATCACGCAGGCTTTCGTTGAGTTGTTTTTCAATAGCAACGGACATGTTCATTCCTTAAGCATGTAACGGAATCAGTGGCTGACAGCCATGGCGGCTTCGCCGACTTTTTTCCAGGTGTCAGTCGGGCTTTGGTTGTTCAGGGCTGCAGCATTGAGCAGGGAGGCGGCACTCAGCTCCGTAGTTTTGCAGGCTGCGTGGCAACGCATGACCCAATCCACGTCCTTCATCGTCCGGGCCTCCTGGTGATCCAGCTTCGCGGTCAGCGTTGTAACTTCAGCCGGAGTCCAGTTCAGCAGCCTGGCCAGAAAGCTGTTGATTGCCTCCTTGGGAGCGCCCGAATGGGCGGTTTCCAAATAGTTCAGAAGACTTTCTTCGGAGTGCTGGTGGGTGCTCTGGCAATGGTTGAATCGATCCAGCAGATACAAGCTGCTCAGTGTCAGTTCTAACCGCGAGGACGGGGTTTCCAGCCAGTCGGGGTGTTTCAGGAACAGGCGTAGGGCCCTGTTGCCGAGACTCAGTTGAACGGCTGCTTCGGCATGGCGCAGGACCGGGAGTAAGGTCTCGGGGAGCTCGACCAGGTGTGTGTCATGTAACGCGGTGGTCAGGATCTGGTAAACCGAGGTGTTAGCCCATAACAGCACGCCTTTTGTGCAGTTCATGGGCAATTGGGAGGTTTCTTGCAGAAACTTCTCTACCAGATGCAGCTGTCGGTCATGGGCAAGCAGTAGAAGGCCTTTGAGTTTCCTTTTGCTGTCCTGCTTGAGCTGTTCGTTTTTGCTGAAGTCTGCGTCCAGTTTCTGTGCATTAATGAGCTGGTCCAGGGCAGCGTCCAGTTTTGTCGGCACATCCTCCTCAATGTCCGGTGCAAAGTTTTTTACCAGCCCTTTGTCGTCGAGCAGCGTTTCAGCCAGCGCATGTCGCCAGTTGATGTTTGGCAGCAGCGACAGCATTGTCAGCTCTTGTGGCGTGACCGCATTGTCGATCACATCGCGGTGTAGTTTGCTGAGGTGCTGCTGCAAGTCGCGAAACCTGTGAGCGTCGCCGCTCAAGGGGCCGAGAAGACGTCCCAACTGGGGGATGGTGTAGACGGATTCGTTGATCCAATGGGTCAGCCAGTCCATTTGCATCAGCACATCAAGCAGGTTGATGGACTCATCTTCCGCCACTGTCACCGTCGTCCTGGTGTAGACAGTCGACTGCATATTTGTATTACGTGGGTAACGTATAAGACTCGTGATGGTGGGCGTGCCACGCCCCAATTCATCAAGTGCGCCGTCGGTTAGTGTTATTGGAGCATCTTCCAGAGATATTTCTGTATCGGCGGCAGCGGTAGGGAACTGGCTGATTGTGATGCTGGGCAAGTCTGCGGTGGAGCCGGTGAATCGGATTAAAAGCTCATTGCTGGTGTCTGGGGAGGCGAACCATGAAGTATTGGTTTTCAGTGTTGACCCCGGCAAAAGCAGGGGGGGATTCGCTGGGTTTAATGGATCGGGTAGATGAAAGCGTGCAACGACCTCAACTTTTTCCGCTCCCCGGTTGGCCGTTATTCGGAGGGTTCGAATGTCAGCCTTTCCATTTGCCAGGCATCTGGTAACGCTTTCACCCCCCAGCAAGTCCGCCAGCGTTGCACTGTCGGCGATCGAAAGACCGAACAGGCGGGCTACCCGCGCTTGCCTGTAGATCGAAGACAGGGTGGGTAAATCACACTTCAGCGCACCCACATATCTCTCAGTGTTCTGGACGATCAGTAACAACGAGTTCTGTGTCAGGGGCAGACCAAGGCTGGCGCTCAAATGCTGAAGGATGGTGTGCGAAGCCGGGTCCGAGTCGTCTGCAGAGAATGCTCGTTCATCGAGTACAAGTGGTGTCTCGAAGACTCTGGCCCGATTGAATACCTGATCGAACAAGGGGGCGTTATCACCACATGCATAAGGGGCCAATTGGTAAAGCAACGCCCCGAACTCTTCGGCTTCTATCGAGTATCGGCGGTTTAAATGACGATAAACCCCCAGGCAGCGCACCGTATAGGTGTCGAGTTGCATAAGCGTGTTGCGTGGAACCTGGGATTCAAAAGTGCTGACGATCAGGGTGTCCAGATTGGCGAACGGAATATCGAGCCAGCGTTGCAAGCGGATCATCCGGTGCAGACGTTCGAGTCTGTCGTCTGTTGCCTCTGTGATTAATTTATGTGTGTCGTTTTTTTCGAGCTTCATGCTGCTGGCAATGCCACTACCAGCAGGGAAAGGGCCGTTTACATAACGGGCGCCATAGGGGCCAGAGCTTTGCGTGGGTGTTGGGTAAGACGGTGATTTGCGGGGGGTATGTTTGCCTTGTGAAAGCAGTGCTTCTACTTGCTCTGCCTTGAGTTCGGTACGCTCCAGAAAGGTGTTCACGTTGTTCAGGGGGGAGGGCGTTTCGGTGCCATAGATACTTTTCCAATAGGCATTTTTCTTGAGCTCATCCTGAATCGTGAAAGGGGGTTGTGTCAGCAGTGCCTGCTGTTCAGGCCCCAGCCCGGACAACAGTAGCTGAGCCTCAAGAGTAGAGGATGTCAGTGCCTGGCCGTACTGCTTGTCGACTGTTTGTGAGGTCGGAAGACGGGTACTGATGAGGTAGTTCAGCTCACCCAGCGCTGATTTTTTTCCACCGAGGCCCAACAGGCATTGATGATGGAAAATCTCGTAGGGAAGAGCGAAGGGGTAACGCCGTTGAGCTAATACCTCATAGGTCGATTTTCCTTGGTCTGAGGTGTTCTGCAGCGCCTGCTGAATATTTTTGTTGAGTATGTCATTGACGATCTCGAGCATGGGCTGTGCTGTGAAGGTGTTTTGCTGGTCGATCCATAGCCCGGCGAGATCCGGTCGACGCTTTTCCAGCAGTATTCGGTTGGCTCTTTCACCTGCTGATTGCGAGGTGCTGGTTTCCAGTTGTTTGGCGAACAGATACAGCGCCCTGAGATAGGCGACAGGCGAATCGATGGCGGCGATCGAATCGACCTTGCAGGCGTCGTCCCAGTTCTCCTGGAACAGATTGGTGTAGGTCGGCCCCTGTTTCTCAACAGCACGAATGCCGTGTGGGTGCCACTGGTGCTGAGCTTTTCCGTCTGAAGTCTGCTGCTCCCGATACAGGTGGCTGATCTGGGCTGCGAGGCATTTGACGTTGTCGTAGAGCGTTTTTGTGTCAATGCTGGACGCGTGATCTTTGAGCGCGCTGTTTTGGATTGCAGTACTGAAGCGATCCTTGAATTCGGCTTCGGTGAGCCGAGTGATATCGAACACTGAGGTGAGATTCAGCGTGTCTTTAAAAAACGTTTCAAGTGCTGCTTTTGTTTGCTCGGTGCCGTAGGCCCCGATCAGTGACTTGAGTAAGGGATTGCCGTCCATGCCGATGAGCCTCCTTTGATAGAGCTGACGACACTACGATGTGGCATGAGGACGCGCTGTCAGCCGCTCCATGGAGCAGGGGCCGGAACTTTCGCTGCTTGGCAGGGGAAGGGGGAGGGGAAGCTGTAGGATTTTGAAACACGGTATGACCGGACGTCCCCGTGATCCCCGCCAGTACCAGCTCTGACGGGGCAGGGGCGCAGGCGTTACACCCGGAAGTGACTCACCATCATCTGCAACTGATTACCCAACCTCGCCAGCTCAACACTGGATGCAGCGGTTTCGTCGCTGGCGGCGGCAGTCTGTTCGGACACGTCGCGTACGTTGATGATGCTGCGGCTGATCTCTTCGGCCACGGCGCTTTGTTGCTCCGCAGCGGCAGCGATCTGTTGGTTCATCGACTGGATGTTGGACACCGTTCGGGTGATGTTTTCCAGTGACACGCCGGCCTTGCGGGTCAGCGCCACACTGCTGTCGGTCAGGGCGCGGCTGTTGTTCATCACCACCGACACTTGTTGGGTGCCGTTCTGCAGGCCGGCCACCAGGCCTTCGATTTCCTCGGTGGATTTCTGTGTGCGCTGGGCCAGGCCGCGAACTTCGTCGGCCACCACGGCAAAACCACGACCGGCTTCACCGGCACGAGCTGCTTCGATGGCGGCGTTGAGGGCCAGCAGATTGGTCTGTTCGGCCACGGCCTTGATCACGTCCATGACGCTGCCGATCTTGTCGCTTTCCTGCTGCAGCACGCTCATGGCTTCGGTGGAGCGCGCCACTTCGCTGGCCAGGCGTTCGATCTGGGCGATGGCTTCGTTGACCACTTTATCGCCTTCGCGCGCTTCACCATCAGCGGCGGCTGCGGCCTGGGACGCTTCTTCAGCGTTGCGCGCAACTTCCTGCACCGTGGCAGTCATCTCGTGCATGGCGGTGGCCACTTGATCGGTTTCGATTTTCTGGCTGTTGACCCCGGCGCTGGTTTGCTCGGTCACGGCAGACAATTCTTCGGCAGCGCTGGCGATCTGGGTGACGCCATCGCGGATACCGCTGATCAAATCGCGCAGGGTCACGCCCATGCGTGCGATGCCTTGCTGCAGCACGCCGAGTTCGTCGCGGCGGGTCACTTTGACGTCCTGGGACAGGTCGCCGCTGGCGATGCGCTCGACCACGGCCAGGGTATCGCGCAACGGGCCGGTGATCTGACGGGTGATGATTACGGCGGCGATGACCCCCACCAGCAAGGCCAGCAAGGTGCTGATCAGTTGCAGCGTGCGGGCCTGGGCGCTTTCGGCGTCGCGGCGGTCGAGCTGGATCTGATACAGGTGGTCACTCAGGCTCACGATGGTGGCACCCTGTTCGGTCATTTCCTTGCGCGCCTGCACTGCATCGGTGTTGGCGGCTTTATACGCTTGCAAGGCGCTGCGGTAGTTGCTCAGCGCGGTTTCCAGCTGGCGCAGCGCATCTTGCTGGGTCTCGGCGAAATGCACATTGAGCTGTTTCAGGCTGGCGATGGCCGTGTCCAGTTGGGCGACGGCTTTTTGCTCGGTCTCGGCGTTGGTGTTAGCCGTGTAACCACGCACTTCGTAGCGAGCCAGGATGAACGCTTCCTTGGCCGCGGTGATGGCCTGGAACTGTTCGAAGCGTTGGTCGCTCAGGGGCATTTGCTGCACGCCGGTGCTGATCGCTTCGATCAACGTTTTGGCGGTTTCAGCATTGGCGCCCATGGCGTCGCGGGCGCTGTTACCGGTGCGGTAGGCGCTGCGCATTTTGTTCAGGGATATCTGGTAAGCGCTGATGGTCGCGCTCTGCTCTTTGAGCAACTTGACGTTTTCCGGGCTCTTGAAACTCGACAGCAACGCTTGTTGCTGAGCGACGAAGCCGTCGAGGGTGGTCTGCACATTCTGTGCGGCGGTTTCGTCGCCGTTGGTCAGCATGTATTGCAGGCGAACCACACGCAGTTTGGTCAGGCCGGCGTTGAGCTGAGTGATGTCGCTCATCCAGTTGCTGCGGTCAATCAACCCGCCCAGGCTCGTCCAGCCGGTCAGGGCGAGGACGCAGGTCAGTGCCAGGACCAGGCCGAATCCCAGGCCCAGTTTCAGGTTCACGCTGATATTACCGAACCAGCTATTCATCAATATTCCTCCAGGAACGTTGTGCTTCTTGATCGTCGGTTGGCTGGAAGATTGTTGTTTTAAGAGCCAGCAAGGGGGTTAGCAGGTCTGTATCGGCAGCAATCCCGGGAGCTGAAAGGTTTTTGTTGGACGGATTCTGTAACAAGATTTTTGGGCAAGTCTTAATCTTTTTTTCACATGGGTTTCACCGGCTGCCGACGCGCGCCTCTTTACCCTCGCGACATCGAATCACAATGGTGTATCCCGGCGAGGCGGCTTGATGTGGAATTGAGACTGAGTCTGTTCGGGATAAAACGCTCGATCGATCTGAGCCGTTTGGCCCGTTATCGAAACGCTGCAGTCGTGCTGGCATCTGCCTTGTTGGTTATTCCGCTGACCGTGTGGCTGTTGCGACCCGCCGCCGTCCCAGACCTGGCCCATGGCAATGTGGCGGGTGCCCGGGCGTTGGCGACCGGGTGGGCCAAAGGCGACATGATCGTGCTGGTGCGCCACGTCGAGCGTTGTGATCACTCCACGGCCGCCTGCCTGATCGGCAACGATGGCATCACCGATCGCTCCCGAAGCGTGGCGGTGAGTGTCGGCGCGCAGTTCGAGCATCTGGGGCTGGATCGGGCCGACATCTACAACAGCCCGGTGATGCGCACGGCGCAAACCGCCGGTTACATGTTCAACAAGGTCGGCGTCGGCGAAGACTGGTTGGTCCACTGCAGAGACAACATGCTGCGCGATGCCTTGGCGCACAAGGTGGCCGGACGCAACCTGATTCTGGTGACCCACAGCGAATGCATGGCGCAACTCGAAAAAGATCTCAAGTTATCGACCGAGACCTTGGGTTATGGCGCTTCTCTGTTCATCTCCGCCAAAAAGTCTCAGCCGCCGCGCATGCTCGGTTTCATCGAAGCCTCCGACTGGCATTCGGTGACCACTGAATGAGCCTCACCATCATCCCTCTGGATCAGGACGTACGATGCTGACTGCTTCCCGTTACCGCTTTTACTGGGTGAACTTCGGTATTCCGCTGGCCTGCGCGGTCGTGGTGTTCCTGTTGTTTGACATGACCAAGATAGACATCGCCTTCAGCGATCTTTTCTATGATCCGGCCACACGGTTGTTTCCGTTACAGCATGTCCATCTGTTCGAAAAAATCACTCATAAATGGGCGCGGATCATCCCGAACTGGACTGGTGAGGTCGCGATGATTGGCGCTTTGCTGTCGTTTCTCTGGCCGCGACTGAAGGCTGAAAAACATTCGAAGATCATCACACTCCTGGAAAAAATCAAAGTCGCGCCGGTGCTTCGGTTCGCCAGTGAACACCGTCGGGACTTCCTCTATGTGGTGTTCGCGTTTTCCATCAGCACTGGCGTTATCCACTACCTCAAAGGCCACACCAGTGTGTATTGCCCGGTCGAAACGACCCAGTACGCCGGGAAAATCGAACACAAGGAGTGGTACCAGAATTTCGACCTGCTGAAAGTCGCAGGCGACGGTCGCTGCTGGCCGGGCGGGCATGCATCAGGCGGCTTTACCATGCTCGCGCTGTACTTTGTGGCTCGCCGCTACCGCTGGCGATATTCCAAAGCGCTGATGCACGGCTCGCTGCTGCTCGGTTTCGTCTACGGCACGACGCGGGTTCTACAGGGTTGGCACTACATGTCCCACACCTTCTGGGCCGGAATCTTTGTATGGCTGGCCTGTTTGCTGACGGCGTTGGCGTTCTATGGGCGGGCGCGGCTGGAGCTGCCGGTGCGACAGCAGGCTGAGCGACCTGTCGTTGAGCCATTTACGAGTTCACCCGCCAACGCGGAGATTTAGGCCGGGGGGCCGTTGAATTCCTGAGTAGCAGTGTCCTTCCTGGCACTGCTACTGTTTGATGCTACGGAGTTTGAATTCAAGGAAGATGCAATGGAGCTTTCGCTGACGGTGGGCACTCATACATTGAGATTGAGTGCCCCCGACCCCGAATGGTGTAAAGCGTTGCAGCATGCGCTTAACGCCAGTTTTACCACCCATTCCGAATTTCTGTCCTGGGCCAAACCCTACACCACCGAGGACGAGGCCCGATCGTTCCTCGCGCGGGCAGTCGATGAATTCAAAAGCGAAACAGGTGAGCGGCGGCTGTTTATCGTCGACGATGCGGCGCACACGATCATCGGCTGCATTGGTTTGAAGCCCCGGCGCCGCAACCGCTACGTCGTCGGCTACTGGGCCAATACCGAGTATTCGGGCAAAGGTTATATGCGTACCGCGCTCGAAGAGTTGATCAAAAGCCTGCCCGGTTTCACGTTTTACCTGACCACAGACGTCGCCAACGTGGCGAGCCAACGGCTGGCCGAAGCGGCCGGTTTTGGTTTGATCAGGAAGTGTTATCAGGCGCGGTGTTCGCAGCAGCATGGGGAGCAGGAATATTTGTATCGATTGAAATGCCTGCAGGAACTGCCGAAGGTTTCCCCTGCGCGGGCTATTTGAACTAACTGCCAACAAAACCGCAGACAAAAAAAAGCCCGCGGGAGCGCGGGCAAACCGTAGTTTCTTGAATGAGCGAGGCAATGTACAGGTTGGGGAGAGGTGGTGGGGTGAAGAAAAATTCATGTGGATGGGCCTTCGGCATGGCCTCTGAGTGAACGAAACACCCGGGAGTCGCAATAATGTTATGCATACGGTACATTTAAATATAAATGTCACGGTAAATGAACATGGATTATTCTCTGTTGATCTCCCGCTTAGGTAAGCAAATACGCGAAAAGCGTATGAATCGTGGCCTGACGCAAGCAAATCTCGCCGAACTCGCCGGGCTGACTCGGCAGAAAGTCATCGCAGTGGAGAAGGGCACTCTTTCTGTGAGCATGAGTGCTTATGCGCGGGTGTTAGGTGCTCTGGATTGCGAATTTGCTGTCATTCCGGCAGCCATGCCGACCCTGGAAGAACTTGGTGAGCTGTTTTAATGAAAATGACCTCGCTTAAAGTCAGTACCCCCGAAGGGAGCAGCGGCCGAATCCTCACCAGCGCGGAGGATTTCATTTTCCGCTACGACGAAGATGCATTACCCAACATGGCAATCAGCTTGACGATGCCCGTTCGCCCCGACGAGTTTCGTCGACGAGACCTGCACCCTATCTTCCAGATGAACCTGCCGGAAGGCTATGTGCTGGAGCAGCTACGTAATCGCCTGGCTAAAACCGTAAACGTTGACCCAATGTTGTTACTCGCTCTTTCTGGTAGCAGTTCACCCATCGGCAGGGTTCATGTGCGCTCGGAGGCGGTCGATGCCCTGTTGGGGGAGCAGACATTTGCGGGAGAAAAACTTGAAGAAATTCTGACGTGGGACGGCACGGAAGATATCTTTGCAGACCTGCTTGATCGCTACATCCTGCGTGCAGGTATTTCAGGTGTTCAACCGAAAGTCCTGGTGCCGGAGCAGCAGGAGTCGCGACCACGAATCACCTCGAAAACTTCCGATTTGATCATCAAAAGTGGCCGAGACGAGTTTCCAGGTCTGGCGATCAACGAGTTCCTTTGCATGTCCATTGCCAAGGAGGCGGGCATCCCCGTCCCGGAGTTTTTCCTCTCCGACAATTCCAAGTTGTTTGTGATGCGTCGTTTTGATCGAGACGACCAACTTAATCCACTTGGCTTCGAGGACATGGCAGCGTTGATGGGGCTTTCAGCCGATCAGAAGTACAGCAAAAGCTATGCAGCAATCGCCAAGGCGATTCGCCTGTTCTGCCCCGCGCAGCATCTGCGATCCTCCCTTGATCAACTCTTCGATAGCGTGGCGCTGAGCTGCATCGTCGGAAATGGCGACGCTCACCTGAAGAATTTTGGCTTGCTTTACTCGGAGCCTACGCAACGTGATGCGCACCTGGCGCCAGCTTATGACATCGTCAATACCACGGCTTATATACCGGAGGATGTATTGGCGCTGGATCTGGCGGGCAACAAGTCAATGTTTGCCTCGCGACAAGGATTGCTGGAGTTTGCGCAGACATGTGAAGTCACCCATCCGAAGGAGCGTATCCAGACACTGCTGGCTGCGTTGGAGGTGGTGTTGGAGCGCTATCCCCAGCATCGAGAGCAGGCACCTCATGTGGTCAGAGCGATCCAAAAAGCGGCGGCGCCATTTGTACTGACTTTTGGGTAGCAATCCATTTTCACGGGCTGAGCAAAAAAATGGGCGACCTCAATGAGGTCGCCCATTTTGCTTTTCTACGCAGAAATCTGCGTCTGTAACCGTCGCGTGTATCGATTCATGACAAAACCTTCATCTGATCAACGAGCGCGATCACTCAGTGAAAGACAGGAGGCTTGCCCACGGCCACCGACGCGTTCGGATCAAGGTTGTCCCGCGCTCGATTGACCAGAAGCTCGGTCAGCATCGTCAACTGCTGAAGCGCCAGCGCCACATTGCGCTGTGGCCCATCAAGTCGGTTGGCAAAGTCCAGAGTCATGACGTTGAGGGACGCCAGGGTTTCGCTGGCATGAGAGAGCAGGGTGAGCGTGTCGACGTCGGGGCGAACGCTGAAGATGTTCCTGTTCAGGTTGCGCCGGCGGGCGTTGACGGCGCGTTCGGTGGCTTGGGGACGTTGGGTGGGGTCGAGGGTTTCAGGCTCTGAAGTGGCCGTATTTTCAACTAAATGCAGGGTGATTTTTTTCATAAGGGCGTTCCATGAGGTTAGGGATCCTTACGCTATTTCGGGCTTGTCAAACCGTCCGCAGGGTTTACAGCGAAGCGTGAAGACTATCTGCCGGAAACGTTGTTCGCCAGTTCATGGAAGTCGCTACGGGTTGCGGGAAATTTCCCAGGATGACGTGGTTCTAATCTGTCAGAGAAATCCTTTTTTTACACAAGGCCGAAAGCGTGGCAACTCTGCGTCCATTGAGTCGACAGTAAGTTACAGATCATGAAACCTACTGTTGAGTCATCTAATGCTGTTCAATCCAAAAAAGGCACCTGCGATATGTTCGTCAGGTGCCTTTTTGTGTTGGGGTAACATGCTGGGTTCGTTACAACGCCGAAACCTGCATCTGTAACCTTCGCCCAACCACATCCAGCAAATCGCAGCCATCGCGTAGCGAAGTCACCAACACCCGCGCCAGTTCGCTGTGAACGCCTTCGTTCACAGCGAAACTCTCCAGCAATTGAGTCGCCGTGCGGATGCGGTAGGCCGCCGTTTCATGCAGCACGTCCAGCGGTGCTTCGGTGTCGATCAGCAGCGACGCAATGGTGCAGTCGATGCCGGTGACCGGCATGTATCGATCCATGACAAAACCTCCATTCGATCAACGAGCGTAATCACTCAGTGGCAGACGGGCGTGACCGCCGGCAGGGGCGAATCGAGGTTATCCAGCGCTCGGTTGATCAACATCTCGGCCAGCACGGCCAGTTGCTGAATCGCCAATGCCACGTTGCGATGCGAGCCTTCGAGCGGGTCGGCCAGATCGGTGGTCATGACATTCATGGAGGCCAGGGTTTCGCTGGCGTGAGCAAGCAGGGTGGGTGTATCCGAATCTTTCCAAGGGTGGCCAAAAAAGATCTCTATTTACTCGAAAGCGGGCAAGCTGAGCATGCCTCCTGTGGTGCGTTTGCCAAAGCCGCTGGGCATGAGAATTTTGTGCTGCTTCATCTCGGCGAGTACCGCCAACCATTCGGTTTTGCCAAAGCGCAGCTTCGTGTTGTTCCAGCTATGCATGACTTCGTTCACGATTGCTTCATCGGAAACTGGGCGGCCTTCAAGGATAAAGTCATTCCAGGCGGCATAGAGCGTCGCAGTCATTTCGCAACGATCTGTATCCCAGTTCCGCATTACTTACCCGGCTCAGAAAATCCAGCGGAGCGAGCAGACCGCCTGGATGAATGCGTACTTCGTATCCCGAGAGGTAAGCGATAGAGCTCGACCGTGTCTTATGTGCCACCCAAACAGGCTGATGGTGTGCGTCTGGTTGAGATCGAGCGCAACCAAAGCGCCCTCCAGAAGGACACTTTGGTTACGTCAGCACAGGTGTTTAAAGTCAGACAAACAGTTCCTGTACATTTTTCATCGCACTATCGGCAAAGCCCTGCAGGAAAGCTTCGAACCCCGATATGTCTTCTTTGCCTCCTGTGTAGGGTTCTCCAATGATGGTCCAGGTTGCCTGACTCTGTTTATCTCCTTTTGCAACCACCTGCATCACTGCCCAGAGGTTGCCGATGTTCAGTGAGGTATAGATCAGCGACCATGTCATGGTCATGGCTCGGTCGTCATGGGTGTTGAGTTGCTCAATCACCACATTACCGTCCTTGAACAGTTTCTTGCGTACCGAACGTACGCCCTCGCCGGTCATTTCGATATGGGACAACGCCGGGATGAACTTGGCGAAACCGGCGAAATCTCCGACGATCTTCCACACGCTGCGGGCATCGCCATTCACGGTCACGCTGGCGACGACAGGGTTGCCCACTGGGTTGCGGACCAGGGTATCGGGTTCAAAATGTTCCATGAGAAAGCTCCTTTTTTGTTCAGATGAAATCGATTTGCTTGAGGTAGTCACAGCCTTTTTGCAGCAGTGCACTGTTCTTGGCCGGGTAGTCTTCCCCCATGCTCTGGATGCCTGAGAGCGCATTGCGGTACTCGATCATCGAGATATCGCCGATGTCTTCTTCAAACCCATTGAGGTAAAAGCCGACCACGCCGAACAGCGCGTTATCACTATTGATAGCCGACAGGCGCTGCTGCCATTGCGTCACCGGGACCATCTGGAAGTCGTGACCGGCAACGCGAAACGCCTCCAGATAGTGAGTCCATGACAGGGGCTGCGGATTGTGCAGGTTGAACACCGCTTTGGAACGGTTATGGCGGCTGGCATGAAAGGCGATGAATCGGGCGAGGAAATCCACCGGCATCAGGTCGAAATTGAGTGCCAGTTCGGGCACTTCCTTAAGCTGCAATGAGCCTTTGAGCATCAACATCAAGCGGTTCTGATGCGGCTGGCACACGCCGGTTCGCGTATTGAACGCAATGTTTCCCGGGCGGTAGAGGTTGACCCAGACGCCTGACTCGCTGGCATTCCACAAAATGCGCTCAGCCACCCACTTGGAAAGGTTGTAACCGTTGCGAATGTAGATCGGCGGCGTGAAGGCCGGCGGCTCTTCCAACACCCGCCCCTGTTCATCCACTGTGCTTGAGGCTGACAGGGTGGAGATGAAGTTGAAAATCTTCTTGCTGCGCCCTTCACACAGTTGCAGGCATTCGAGCACGGGAGTGACGTTGTCCTTGACCAGCGACTCATAGTCGAGCACGTGGTTGACGTTGGCCGCGTTATAGATCAACACGCCATATTCACGGTCCAGCCATTCATAGTCGTGCTCGGATAACCCCAGGCGCGGCTTGCTGATGTCCGCCGCCAGCACTTTCACGCGGCTCAGGTCCAGATGCTCGAGACGGTTCTGGATCAGCGCCTGCTCGAAGCGCTGCTGGGCGCTCATCCCCGCCGACTCGCGAACCAGGCAAGCCACTTCGGTGCTGCCCAGTTCCAGCAGTGCCTCGACAATATGCACGCCGAGGAAACCGTTGGAGCCGGTCACAATGACCTTATGTATGTTTCCCAGCCGGCTGATCGGCAACACGTCCAGCTCAGGCCGGATCATCGCGTCTTGCAGCGCCTGGGGACTGACCGTAGCGGTGGCCTCGACGTCCTGGTCGATCAGGTTGGCAAGGTTGACCAGTGTGGGTTGTTCGATAAAACGGTTGATCGAGACCCCTTTGCCAAACGTCTCGCGAATGCCCATGAGCATCTGCGACAAAAGGATCGAATGACCGCCCAGGTTGAAGAAACTGTCATCTACGGAGATGTCCGGCCCGGGCAGGTCCAACAGCCTGGACCACAGCTCCAGCAACTGCTGTTGGGTGGCGTTCTGGGGTGCCAGGCGCGGTCCTTGGGTCTTGTAGTTGACCGGCAGGTCTATCAAGGCTTTGCGGTCGATCTTGCCATTGGCCGTGGCCGGCAGGTGCTCCAGCAGGCAGTAGGCGCTGGGGCGCATGTAGTCGGGCAAATGCTTGAGCGCGTAAGCCTGCAACTGTTCGCCAGCCACTTGGCCCTCGCCACTTTGGGGCTGGGAGAAAAACGCCAGGATGCGCCGCTGGTTATCGATGACCACCGCCAGTTGACGGAACAACTGGCTTGATTGCAGCAGGTGCTCGATTTCTTCCGGCTCGACCCGGAACCCGCGGATCTTCACCTGGTTATCCAGGCGCCCGATGATCTGGATGCCTTCCTGGGTCCAACGCGCCAGGTCGCCGGTACGGTACAGGCGCACCCGTTGACCGTCGGGCAACTCATGCAGACGGTAACGCTCGGCAGTCATTTGCAAAGCGCCCAGGTAGCCTGCACCTACGCCGGGCCCGGCGATGTGAATCTCACCGCTATCCGCTTCGCCTACCGGTTGGCCGTGTTCATCCAGCAGGTAAACCGAGGTATTGGCAATTGGCACGCCCAGGTTGCGATTGTTGTCTCCCGGCTGGAAGGTGCGGCAGGTGGCGAGCACCGTGGTCTCGGTGGGACCGTAAATATTGTGCAGCGTACAGTGGCCCACCAGTTGCTCGATCACATGGGGCTCGCATACATCGCCGCCCGTTACCAAATGCTGCATTCCGTACAGCGACTCAAGCGGAATGATGCTGAGCAAGGCTGGCGGCAAAAATGCATGGGTGACCTGCTCTTGCTGGATCAATTCGGCAAGCGCTACCGGGTCGCGGCGCTGGTCTTCAGTGGGCACGATCAACTCGCCACCCTGGATTAGCGTCGGGAAGATATCCAGCAACGAGGCATCGAAGTTGATGGTGGAAAACTGCAAGGCGCGACTGTGATGGTTCAGCTCCACATAGCGTGCATACCACGCGCAGAAGTGGCTCAGGTTATCGACCGTCAGCAACACGCCCTTGGGTTGCCCGGTGGTGCCCGAGGTGTAGATCGCCACACAGGGCGCCGAACCGGCCAGCGGTACTCGCAGCAGGCTCTGATCCGGAGCCAGGGCTACCCGGCTGTAACCCTGGGCGCCGTGGTGGAAGAAATCCAGGTGGCTGATGTCCAGGGTGGCCAGGCTCGGCAGTGGGTTGTCTGCCTGCGTCTCCTGGATCAGCAAGCTGGCACCGGCATGCTTGAGGATCGCCGCACGGCGCTCCGCAGGATGGCTCGGATCCAGCGGCAAGTACACGGCGCCACAACCCATCACGGCCAGGATGGCCGCATAGAGTGCCGTCCCTTTGGGCAACGAGATCGCGACCACCGTCAGCCCACCGGCGGAAACCTCGAGCAACGGCTGCAAGCGTTCCTGAATCGCCACGCTATAGGCATGCAATTGCGCGTAGGACATGCCACGCCCCTGCACTTTCAGGGCGTTGCGCTCGGCATTGGCCAGCAGGCTATCGGCCAGGCGTTGTAAAAAGGGGCGCTTGGCCTCCTCCAGGATCCCGGCGTTGACAGTTGCATTGTGGCGATGGCGCCAGGCCAGGCTGTCGAGCAGGGTCAGGCTCGACAGCCGGTCGATCGCCTGCACCGGCTCACGGGTCACCTCAAGATAGTCGGCACTGCGCGAGAAACGCCCAATGTGCACACTGGCCATCTCCACCACCTGCGCCACTGCTTCACGTGCCAGGTCGGCCCCGTTGCCGGCGGTATCGGCGCAGATCTCGCGACGCCCCAGCAACATCCAATCGCCATAGCCAGGACGCCATAGACAGTCCACCCGCACGGGCGCAACGACATCGCTGACATCGTGGGAGTGTGCCCGCAAAGACAGGCGGTGACACGATGGATAATGCGGGGATTGCGCCGTGCTGGCGTCATCTATCAGCAAGTCGGGCGCCGGTAACCGGCAAAGATCAATGGCGTTATCACTGGTCAACAAGTGGGCCGTGTGGCCCATCTGTTCCAGCTCTTGCGTAAGGCAGGCGAGCGCATGGCTGCGCCCACACAGAACGATATCAAGATGTCTCATTGAAGTTGTCCTCTAGCGCAGATAATCGGCGAGCGCTTCCTGCATGCAGGGAGCGTCGAGCAGGGCGCTGTGTTTGAAGAATCGGACGATGTTGCCTACCAGCGGGTGAGACGGCGTGATCGGAAAACTCATGCCTTCGACCTCCTTACGCAAGGCCATCTTGACCCCGGGGCTTACCGGCAGTTGCTCGATTAGCGCGAAATCAAACCCCTGCTGGATCTCATTGGTCAGGTACTCACCCAGGAACACCGGCATGATCGAGGCCAGCGCACGCTTGTCCTCCTCGCTCGCAGTGCTCCAGTAAATACGTGTCAACTTGGCCCAGAAGCCCGAATGTCGCCCCTCGTCAGCCAGGTGGTCTGCCATCAAGCCCTTAACCGATGCCTTGACCGAGTCGTCGCGGGCAAAGGCCGCGACATCATTGGTCAGGGTGTTTTCCGCAATGGCGACACAGATCAACTCGACGGCCGCCTTGAGGTGCTCGGGCGCCATGGCCAGTGCCTTGGGAATCGAACGGCTGAGTTCGATTTCCGCCGGCAAGTCAATAGGTTCGATGCCGGTCAGCTCGATGGTCTGTTGCATGTAGTCCATCGCCACGAGGGCGTGATAGTCCTCATCGACCACTACGGTCATCGCGTCATATCGACAGGCAAACGGGAAGCGTATGGCGAAGTTATCTTTCGCAATGCTCCTGGCAGTCTTGTCGACAATTTCGGTTTCAAAAATCACTACATCATTAATAAATTTGTACAAGCTTTGAACAAGTACAAAGTGCTGCAAGTGAGCGCATTCCCGTATAAATGTCGCGCCCATGACCAAGGGCTGGCGGCTGATCGGGAATATCAACTTTCCATCATCTTCCAAACGTCGTCTTGGACGCGTACGAATGGTCGCACGCTCCTCCCATGACTCGGAAAATGATTGGTATTCTTCAGCTCTCATGAATCTTTCCCTTTGTTCATGACTATCAGTAGTAATGCACTTCAAACAACAGGCATCCGTCCTTTGAATTAAACGGTCCGTGCTCGGTGTGTGCCGCCCTGAAGAAGTAACTGCCGTCGCGGTAGGTTTTCTCGGGACGATCCTTACTTGCCAGCTCGGTTTGGTCGCCCTCAATCAAATACACTTCTTCGTGATAATCATGGGTGTAGATTTCACGCGTGCCGCCCCCTGGATGGAAACGTACCAACCGCGTGCGAACACCGGTTTTCGTCACAGGGTCCAGCGTGTCCTTGAATACCGTCAGGGTAATGTCGCGTTCTGACTTCACCTCAAACCATTGGGCCTGGTCAGCCTCGATGACTTCGAAGTTCATGCTACGCACTCACTGACAGTTTCGCGCATGGCCACACGCAAGTTGTCCCAGAGGGCCAAGCGGCTTTGCACCGCCGCGATAGCCGACACGTAGACTTCGTCCTGGCGCTGGGCATCGCCATTGACCAGTCGCGCCAACAAGCTTTCCGCCGCAGGGCCGTGGTCTTCCGAGTCGACCTCGATGTGACGCTGCAGGTAGTAACGGAAGGTGGGCGCATCGTCTGCGGTGATGTCCCAATCATCGAGGATTCGCTGGAACATTTCGGGGATGACGCTTTCACGGCCATGCAGGAAGGCGGCGGCAACACAGTGGGTGGTGGCGTTGATAGCGGTTTCGATGGTGTCGGTCACGAAGGCAGAGGCTGCCAAGCCGGCGCCGCAACGCGTGAGAGCCGATTGCAGGTCGACGCCGTCGCGCATCAGTTTGACAAAATGTTCGATTTTGTCGGTGCTGGCGCCCACTTCCCGCATAGCGTGCAGGTAGAGTTCGAAGTGGCTGTAATGACCGCCTTGCAGGTTCTGGTCAGACTCCTCGCCGAGGATGATCTCATTGATCAGGTGAGCGGCCGCCGGGTCTAACGGTGGCAGCCAAGGCAGGCGAGTACAGGTCAGGTCCTGTTGCAGGCGCTTGGCCAGGGACATGAAATCCCACACCGCGAACACATGGGTTTCCATAAAGGCGCGCAGCACCGGCAAGGAATTGATTTCAGCAAAGATCCGATGATTGCCCAGTTCTACTTTCTTTGCGTTCAACAGCGACTTTTTATCTTCCATATTGCGCTCCTTATCAGGCTTTAGTTAGGTCTGGCCGCGCAAGACTTACCTGCTTATCATTTTTCAGGCATAAGCAAGCCTGTCTTGCCATTGCTGGCCAGCATTTAAGTCTTATTCAAATCAGTTATAGGCTTATGCTTCGTTAGCGCAAAACCTCAGCCACCGAAGCAAGGCGAAACTTAGAGTAAGCTCATGATGTTCAGCAAGTGTTTTTTAGAAAATTAATACAATTTAATTCTTAACTATAAATACGCAAACAACAGAAGCCCGACCAAAGTTAATAACATCAACTTCGTCAGGCAATAGTTGGCCGGCACCCCATTCGGAGTGCAAAAAACCTATATGTCGTTGCTAAGTTAGCAATCAATCAATCCATGAAGAGGCCTTCGCCTTTTCTCCATTCAAGTTCCCTCTTGCTCGCTGACAAAGACCCGTTCAGTGCTGGCGGGCATAATCTGTTCAATTCTTCGCTTGTTGACGTAATGCCAAGGCCGCCACACCACACAAGATCAATGCGATACAGGACACATAGAACGCATCGCTATAGGCCATCAAGTACGCCTCACGACGCACGGTGTGGATCAAGCCCTCCAGGACCTGCTGTTGGGCAGGTAACAGTTGGTTGAAGATGAAATCTTCGCTGCCGGCCATGCTGGCGCGCAGGCGTTCCTGCAAGGACGGGGAAAATAGCGTGATCGACTCCCCCACCCGTTCGGAGTGAAAGCGCTCGCGCATGGCGACGATCTGCGTCAACCCCGCGGTGCCCACCGCCCCGCCAAGGTTGCGCAGCATGGAGAACAAAGCGGAAGCGGAACCGGCTTCATCTTTGGCCAAGCCGGACACCGCCAGCACCGAAAGCGCCACCATGATCAGCGGCTGTCCGATGCCTCGTACCACGGTGGAAGGAATGATCACATTGGCGGCGCTATCGACATCCAGGTGCGCGCCGAGGTAACACCCCACGGCCATGATGAAAAAACCGCTGGCGACCATCAGTTTCGGGTTGAGCCACTTCATCAGGCGCGGCATGAACGGCGCCAGCACCAATTGCACCATGCCGTAGGCGATCAGGCTGACGCCGATTTCCCGGGCGTTGTAGCCCTGCAACTGGGAGAGGTAATTGGGTACCAGGAACACCAGGCCGAAGGTAGCCCCGCCGAAAATGAACATTGCCGCGCTGGCCACCCCGAAGTTGTAGCTCCTGAGCAGGCGCAGGTTGATGAAGGAGCGGCTGCCGTACAGCTGCGACAGCACGAAGTACACTAGGGCGATGCCGGCGATCAGTGACATCCACACAATGAAATCAGAGCCGAACCAGTCCTTGCGCCCACCTTCTTCCAACACGATCTGCAAGCCCCCCAGGCCGACGATCATGGCCAGGATTCCGCCCCAGTCGCCGCGCTTGAGCAGGCTCAACTGCATGGGCTTGGCATCGATGGACCACGCCACTGCCAGCAACAAGAGGATGCCGGGGGCCAGTTGCAGGTAGAAAATCCAGCGCCAGGAATAGGCATCCGTCAGCCAGCCGCCTATGGACGGCCCGGCGGCCTGGGCAACGCTGTTGGACAGCGCGAACAAGGCCATGCCCATCGCAATCTTGCTGGGCGGCAGCTCGGTGATGATCAGCTGGAATGACAAGGGGATCAGCACCGCGCCAGCGGCGCCCTGGATCACCCGAATGATGATCATCACTTCCAGGTTGGGTGCCCAGGAACAGGCAATGGACGCCACTAGGAACACAAACGAACCCACGAGCATCACCCGGCGCAGGGAAAATACCTGGACCAGCCAGGCGGTCAGCGGAATCATCACAATTTCTGCGACCAGGTACGCGGTGGAGATCCAGGAGCCCTCCTCGAAGGTCGCCCCCAGGGAACCCTCGATTTCCGGCAGCGCGGCGCTGGTCACATGCACGTTCATACCGGCCATGAAACAGCCGAACAGCCCGCCGATCACTGCCACCCAGGCGCGAAAGGAGACGGTCTTTTCAGCGACTTCAGTCATGTGCCGCGCCCTGGGTAGCTGGCCGGGTATCAACGGTGGTGATCACCGACATGCCCGGCAGGATAGGCCCGCCCTCGTAATGCTCATCAATGACGATTTTCACCGGGAAGCGCTGCACGATCTTGGTGAAGTTGCCGGTGGCGTTATCCGACGGCAACAGCGCGAACACGGCCCCCGAACCTGGAGAGAAACTCACCACATGGCCCTTGAGCTTGCGTCCCGAATAGCTGTCGACGCTGATATCCACCGCTTGGCCGGCGCGCATGTCGCGCAACTGGGTTTCCTTGTAGTTGGCCACCACATAGGCCTGCTGCAAGGGCACCACTGCCAACAGCGGCAACCCTGGTGCGACGTATTGGCGAGTGCGCACTTTGCGCTGCCCCACGACCCCGTCGATAGGCGAGCGGATCAACGTGTCCTCCAGCGCATGAGTCGCCAGGTTCAACTGCGCATCGGCCTGGCTGCGCCGGGCAATCTGTTGTTTGAGCGAGGCTTCGGCCAATTGGCGCCGAATGATAGCAACGGTCAACCGGGTTTCCTGTTGACGTTGCATGGCCTTGGCAATTTCCACCGCGGCGTTGGCCTGGGTGTAGCTGGCGGCCGCCGATTCCAGACGCTGGGCACTGGCGGCGTGTTCACGTACCAAGCCTTCGTAGCGGCGCTGGTCGAGGCTTGCGCGATGCAGCTCGGCAGCCACGCTGCGGGTGTGAGCCTCAGCCTGGGCCACGCCGGCCTTTTGCTGGGCGATCAGGCTGTCGGTGACTTGCAGGTTGACCTGTTGGGCGGCGACCGAGGCCTGGGTTTCCGCCAGCTGCGCACGCGCCTCCGCCAAGCGGGCCTGGTAATCGCGGTCCTCGATGCGCACCAGCACATCTCCGGCCTTGACGGGCTGATCATCCTCCACCAGCACCTGGGCCACATATCCGGAGACCTTCGGGCTGATGGGAATCCAGTCGGCACGCACATAGGCGTCATCAGTCTGTTCCAGGTAACGCCCCACTGTCATCCAGTACACCCCGAACACCCCCGCTGCGATCAACAGCACAACGCCTCCCAGCAGGATCAGGTTGCGTTTGCGGCGTTGCTTGCGCGCATGCATGAGTTGCTCGACCACATTCTCCTGCTCGTCCTGGACAGCGGTTTTTTCATCGACAGCGATATTCATGGCTGGGTACCGGAAAAATTGACGGAAGCACCGCTGAGCGCAGCGGTCGGGGTAGCGGAAGAGGAAGACTGCCAACCGCCGCCAAGCGCGCGAAACAGGCTGATCTGGCGCTGCAACAGCTGGCCATCGGCATCGGCGCGCGTGGCCTGCAAGCGGATCAGCTCACGCTCGCTGTCCAGCACGTCGAGAAAGTCGATAGAGCCGGCGTTGTAATTGAACTGGGCCAACTTGTAGGCCTGGCGGCTGCTGTCCAGGGCCTGGCTCAAAGCGGCGTGGCGCTGACGCTCGCCGTCATACAACGCAAGGGCCTGGCGTACATCCTTAAGGGCCTTGAGCACACTGGCCTCGAATTGCGCCACTTCCACCTGCTCCAACGCCCGGGCCTGGTTGACCCGCGCGCGATTGGCACGCCAGTTGGGGAATTGCCAGGTAATCAGCGGGCCGATGCCAAACATCATCGCGCTGCTGTCTCCCAGCTCATGGGGTTTGTTGGCGGATGAGGACACTGAAGCGCCAATGGTCACCTTCGGATACAGGTCGGCCTGGACGATGTCCACTTGCAGCGTGGCCGCCTGCAGCGCTCGCTCGGCCTGACGGATATCTGGGCGGCGCGCGAGTAATTGCCAGCCGTCGCCCACCGGCAGTTCGGCATTGAGTTGCGGTACGACCTCACAGGTGGCAGCGCCAGAGCCTTGTTCCAGGTCGGCCAAGCCGGTCAGCATCGCCAGTTCGTACAGCGCAGCTTGCCGGCGCGCCTCCAGCATCGGCAGCAGCGCCAAGGTTTCGCCCTGTAGCGCCTGCATGCGGGTGTATTCGAGATCTGTAACCATACCGGCCTGACGCTGGCGGTCGGTCAACTCCAGGCTGTGCCCGACAACTTCCAGCGAGTGGCGCTGGACCTTCGCCCGTGCCCCCAGGGCGCAGGCATTGACATAGGCGCGAGTGGTTTGCGCCACCACCGTGATGCGCAATAAGTCTTCGGCATCCTGCGCCGCGGCCGCCTGAACCTGGGCCCGTTCGATGCTACGCTGGACCTGGCCCCAGACGTCCATTTGATAAGCAAGTTCAAAGCCTGGGTTGAACGCCCACTGTGACGGCGCATGGCTATCGGTCGCCTTGGCCAGGGTCTGATCATCAGCCGTCTTGCCGTACTCGGCGCCCAGTGACGCCTGGGTCGACGGCCAGCGCTCGGCATCGGCCTGCACGATTCCGGCCAGCATCGATTGCACATGGGCCTGGGCCGCCGCCAAGTCGCGGTTGTGCAGCAATGCCTGCTGCACCAGCGCATCGAGTTTCGGGTCGTTGTACAACCGCCACCAGCGCTCGGGTAACGCTTGAGCCGAGACACCTTGGGGCAGGCGGCTTAGGGCATTAATGCGTTCCGGGTGCGGCTGTGCCGGCGTATGGGTGACCCAGGGGGAACAACCCGCCAACAGCACCACCGCTACGCCAAGCAGCGAAAGACGTCCATGCCGTGGGGAAAAGGAAGGCGAACCCATCGAATAAATCCAGAATGCCAAGTAGAGACGCAGGGTAAAAGAGCTACGGGCTGCGCATCTCCCGAGTTCCAGACAACCATCGTTTCGATTGGGACAACGTGCCTGCGGACCGCTGCATTGCGCTCGCCTGCACGCCGGGCGCGCGCAAAAACATGGCCCTGCCTGGAGGCGGGCCATGTTCGATTGGGTTGTGCTATCGCCGGGGGAGAATCAGACCAGGCGGCAGTTGCTCGGGGTATAGCCCATGGTGCGCTTGAACATCGCGGTGAAAGCGCTGGGGCTCTGGTAGCCATGTTCCAATGCCACTTCCAGGATGGATACACCGCAGGCCAACCGCCGCATGCTGAGCAGCAAACGAGTGCGCTTGCGCCACTCGCCATAACTCATGCCCAACTCTTTCTGGAACAGCCGGGCCAGGGTGCGCGAACTCATATTGAGTTGCACCGCCCAACTCTCCAGTTTCGACTCCTGGGAAGGGTTGTCGATAAAGTCGGCACACAGCGACTTGAGCCTCGGCTCATCCGGGATCGGCACATGCGCCAGTACCCTTTGCGCCCTGTCGAGCTCCGAAAAAATCAGATCGACAATCTGCACGTGGCGTATTGACGCCGGTTCACTGTCAGGCTCATCGGCCGCTGCGATAATCAGCTCACGCAGCAGCGGCGAAACCTTGAGGACGTGGCATTCCTCCGTCAACGTTCGGTGCGCACCCGGTGAGATCAACAAGGTGCGCATGCGCACCTCGCCAGTCATGCGGATCTGGTGCTCCACCCCCGAAGGGACCCAGAGCGCATGCCCGGAAGGAACCACCCAAGTGGTCCCGACGACCGATACCAGCATCACACCGTTAATGGCATAGACCAGTTGACCCTCTTCATGCCGATGCGAAGCCACTATATCGCCGTGACCATAGTTACCGGCGAGCGACGCCAATGCGGTATGCACGTTCATCTCACGAAGGCACCGCGACGCTCACCACGCTGAGTAGGCCCAGGCGCGATGCGCGGTTGACGGCACTGGTCACCGCCTTGAGGGAAGCCAGCAAGCTGCTGCCATCGCGGGCGGCACCGAACAGCAACTGGTTGCCCACGCGGATTTCCACATAGGCCAGTGCTTCGGCTTGGGCCCCGTCACGGGTGGCATGTTCGTGGTAATCAGCGATATCGAAGTGAATGCCGCGCTGGGCAAAGGCATCGACCAGCGCCGCCAGCGGGCCGTTGCCCTCGCCGCTCAAGTCGATGCGCTGCGCACCGTGTTCAAGGGTGGCTTCCAGATAGGTTACATCACCCTCGCTGACCAGTTTTGGCACCCGCAACGCGTAAGGCTTGCCCTGTTCCAGGTAATGCCGGGTGAAGCAAGCAAGGATCATCTCACCGCTGATTTCCTGGCCGGAGCCATCCGCCTCCTGTTGGACCAGGCTGCTGAATTCCATCTGCAAGCGACGCGGCATTACGATGCCATGCTGCTCCAGCAAATAAGCCACGCCACCTTTGCCCGACTGGCTATTGACGCGGATCACCGCTTCATAGCTGCGGCCCATATCGGCGGGGTCGATTGGCAGGTACGGCACTTCCCAGATACCGTTTGGATTGGCCTGGCGTGCCGCAAAGCCTTTCTTGATCGCGTCCTGATGCGAACCGGAGAAGGCGGTGAACACCAACTCGCCGGCGTAAGGGTGGCGAGGATGGGTCGGCAACTGATTGCAGAACTCCACTTCACGCTGGACATGAATGATGTCCGAGAAATCCAGCCGAGGGTCGATGCCGCTGGTGTAGAGGTTCATCGCCAGCGTCAGGATATCCACGTTGCCGGTTCGCTCACCGTTACCGAACAACGTGCCCTCGACACGCTCAGCTCCGGCCAGGCACGCCTGCTCCGCGGTGGCAACGCCGGTGCCACGGTCGTTATGGGGGTGGACACTGATGACCACGCTGTCACGGCGGCTGAAATGCCGGCAGAACCATTCGATCTGGTCGGCGAACACATTGGCAGTGGAGACTTCCACCGTTGTCGGCAGATTAAGGATCATTTTGTTGGTCGGGGTAGGCCCGAAAGCATCCGTCACCGCCTCACAGACCTCGAGTGCGAAATCCAGCTCGGTGAAACAAAAGGTTTCCGGGGAATACTGGAATGTCCACTGCGTACCGGGATTATTGTCCATGTGACGCTTGATCTCACGCGTCGCTTGGGTAGCGATCTCGATGCAGCCGTTACGGTCCACACCGAAGACAACGTCGCGGAAGACCGGAGCGGTCGCGTTGTACACATGCACAATCGCCCGGGGGACGCCCTTCAACGCCTCGAAGGTGCGCTCGATCAGATGACTACGCGCCTGTGTCATCACTTGAATCGTGACATCGTCGGGAATCGCACCACTGTCGATCAGCTCACGCACATAGTCGAAATCGGTCTGGGAAGCGGCCGGAAAACCCACTTCGATTTCCTTGAAGCCCACCTTGACCAGTAACTCGAAGAAACGGCGTTTGCGCTCGGCATTCATCGGCTCGATCAACGCTTGGTTGCCGTCGCGCATATCGACGCTGCACCAAGTGGGGGCAAGCGCCTGGACATTGCCGGGCCATTGGCGGTCTGGCAAATCCACGGTTTTAAAATGACGATATTTGCTGGAAGGATCCTTGAGCATCATGGGGGTTCTCCTTTTCGACTGTTCACCACCGTTCGTTAGATCCAACATTAAACGAAAGTCGATAATACCAATTGCGTATTTACGCGCAAAAAGTCTAAATGCCGCACTTAAATCTCGCCTAACTGATTTTTTTGGTGATTTACATCACTATCACAAGAATTTCTGCAAAATATTGGCTGCAGTGCACCCGCGAACTCGCTGTATCTTTTTCAAAATATCTTCCCCTTTGCACGGTAGTAGGTGGGTAAAGGTTCAATGCTGTGATTACTGCAGTCGGCCACGCGGCGGCAATAGCGTGCGAATGCCACAAATTTGCCACATTCACCCCGCTAACTGGGGCGAAAGCCCGCTAACCCCAGCTGACACAACCCATTGATTTACCGCTAACCCCTGCTAACGTATTGACTCTAAACGTCGACTTTTAGGACTCGCGGGCCAGTTCACGGTACTCGGTCTGACCGCGATGTCTTCGGGGGGGCAGGACAATGTCGGCGAGGCGTTCGCCGTGCAAGCGCAGCATCAGCAGTTCGAACAGATGATCGATCAGGCTGGCGACGCGACTGACAAACTGGCTTTTATAAGCAATGAACGCCATCAGCACACCGATGCTGAACTGGTTGTTCATTACCAGGTTTGCCCCCAATCCGAGCGCTAGTAGATTTTCCAGTCCGAAAATTAGGCTGTTAAGTTGTGTGTAGATCAATTGCAGCTTCTGGATTCGCAAGCCGGCGTTGATCTGGCCCACGAGCAGCCCCAGCCAGGCAGAGCGTCGCTCGCCCTGACGCTGGAAAAGTTTCAGGGGGCGTATGCCTCGTATCGTTTCCAGGAAGTGGCTTTCCTGTCGTGCCGCATGGATGATCGCCTCCTCGCTTGCCAGGCGAGCTGGTTCTCCTGCTCATGGTGCTGCCACCGAGGAATTGACCGCCTTCGTCATGCTTGGCAGCCCATAACACAGGTTTTTTATGAGTGCTTCGATGGTGGGCTCGGTGGCGATCAGCCTGGGCTGGACGGGTTCGGATAGTTCACAGATTTTATTAGGTCAATGGTTGGGGCCGATAATCCAGCAGAGAGCGCGGTGGATCGCATTTTTCGCACAATTGCATCGACAACAATCTCCTTATGAGGTCAGTTTTTCCTCGCTCCTTGGGAAGAAGCACGACGATGTGTCGTAGTCTCAGCGCTCTTGAACTTACTCAGGATCGCCGCTAACTGCGCCTCGTGAGGCGTTGGTGTACCCCGCGTTCGACTAGCGATCAACCGGGCCATTGGGGAATGCAATTGACGTAGAAGACCTTGGATCTCGGTGGCTCTAGATAGATTTTTTACCGTTTGTAAGATCGCCAAGCGAGCCACTGCAAACGTTGCTGCGAAGCCTTCCCGACCGCAGCGGCTTTGGCGGAAAAGCATGATCGAAACTTGTGGTGGCGACGGCCGCCAGTTTGTCGCCTCGCCCGTGGTCAGAGACGACGAGGGTTGTCGCCGCTGTCGCTGTCGCCGCCGTCGCCGCCGTCGCCGCCGTCGCCATCAAGTTGACTCTGATTAACGAATCGAGACGACTTTCCGGCTTCTGTTTTCATGGATTGCTGCTATTGAAAAGTCACCCGTGGCCGCCTTTAGAATGTGCTCGCTCCACCAGGCCATCATTGGACGTCGACGCTCAATGTGGTCTGCGCGGTTGTATGCGCTTCGAACCTCATCTTTGTCGACATGAGCCAGGGCAACCTCGATCAGTTTGGCGTCCCATGCATGTTCGTTCAGGATGGTGCTCGCCATGGAGCGCATTCCGTAGCTTACGAGTCGCCCCTCAAACCCCATCCGTTTCAGCGCCATGTTGGCGGTCTGGCTGTTGCAATGGGTACGGGGATTACGGTCTGCGGGAAACACGTACTCCCTGTGTCCGCTGTAGGGCTTGATGGCTTCCAGGAGCGCCAAAGCTTGCTCCGTGAGCGGGATGATGTGTGTGCGACGTTTCTTCATTCGCTCCGCTGGGATCGTCCAGATCTTCTTCTTGAGGTCGATCTCAGACCATCGGGCAGTCGCAGCTTCTGCTGGTCGAGTCATTATGTGGAGCTGCCACTCGATGAGGCACCGGGTGGTTCTTTTGATACTGGCGTGGGCAATCGCCACCATGAGTTCATTGAGCTCATCGGGGGGCAATGTCGCCATGTTTTTCTTCTTTGGTTTTTTGAAGACCGATCGAATTCCGCTCAGGGGGTTGGCATGAATGAGTCCGTAGTTCACCCCGTAAGTCATGATTTCGTTGAGGCGTTAGGTCAGGCGCTTGACCGTTTCCAAGCTGCCTTTGGTCTCAAGTGGCCTAAGCAACTTGATGACCTGAGGAGCGCTGATTTCAGAAATTGGTGTTGCGCGTAAATCCGGAAAGACGTGCAGCGTGAGCGATCGCCAAATGTCTTCAGCGTAGGCGGTTGTTACGGAGTCTTTCTTCAGTTCAAACCATGCTGTCGCCAAGTTTTGAAAGGTGTGCTCTGTCGCGGCTTTTTTCGCTTGGCGATCTGCATCGCGCTGCTCTTTGGGGTCCAGTTCTTGGGCGACCAATTCCCTAGCCTCAACGGTGCGTTTTCGCGCTTGAGCCAAGCCGAGTTCTGGGAACGTCCCCGACGTAGTTGAAATTCCACAGCCTTGAACCATTGGTTCGGACTCGCAACTGAAGGCCATTGCCGTCGGTCAGTGTGTAGTCCCTGTCCTTGGGCTTGGCGGCTTTGATTTTCATGTCTGAAAGGCGTGTGGCTTGGGCTCCCATGGGTACTCCAACGCTGTTTGTGTATTCCAAAATTTACCAGCCACAGGCTTGGAATACGCCTTGGAATACATTTCAAAATGGATCTGCGTGAAGTGCAGTGGAGCCCGATGGCGCTGAAAACCCTGTATTTACTGGATTTCAGGCACAAAAAAAGACGTCCGTGGACGTCTTTAGATGATGAAGTGGTGGGCCGGGGTAATCTGAACTGAGTTTTTAGGTGTTTGATTTAATTGATTAATATTGGTTTGTAAATTTCTTTGGAATACCGATTGGAATACCGAGAGAAGCTGGAATGAGCAATATGCTTCGTTTCCGTATCTTGCAAAGGACGGCCAAAAGGGTCATCTGTTTATTCGAAGCCGGGCAAGCTGAGCATGCCGCCTTTGGTGCGCTTGCCAAAGCCGGTGGGCATTAGGATCTTGTGTTTTTTCATCTCTGCGAGTACCGCCAACCATTCGGTTTTGCCAAAACGCAGCTTGGTGTCATTCCAGCTATGCATGACTTCGCCCACGATGGCATCATCGGAAATCGGGCGGCCTTCAAGAATAAAGTCGTTCCAGGCGGCATAGAGCGTCACAGTCATTTCGCAACGATCTGTATCCCAGTCCCGCATTAGTTCGATGACCTGCTCAATGGTGGCCTGCTCAGCGACCGACCAGGCGTTGCTATATGCCTGCCGATGCTGCCCTGCTTGGGAAAGTGGGCGGTAAGCATGGCCAACCGTCTCGCGCTCGATGCGCTCATACCACTGATGGGTTTGCATCTCACCTTCGACCTTATTCATCAACTGGCGATCGTGGGGGCCGGCGGCGTCGCGCAGGTAGTAACCTTGGATAGCGGCAAGCTTGGCTGCGTGTTCGGCCAAGTAAATCACCTTCTGCAACTTGCGTTGACCGAAGGTGCGTTGGCTGTGCAGTCGATGAGTGACCTCTGCGGCTAGGAGGGTGCGGGCTACTTGCCTATCCGTGACAATAGGAATTTGTTGGGCATCTTCAGCGAGGGAGCGTTCGACCAAAGTGCTGGCCAACTGTTCGTTCAACAGGCGGGCCTGGGTGAGGCGGGTTTTGAGTTGGTCGCAGAGGGCCATTAGTTGGTCGACTTTAGCGACGATGCGGTGTTGTTCTGCGAGGGGAGGCAGCGGCAGTGCAATTTTCTTCAGGTCGCGTAGATAAATTGCAGGCTGCGCCGTAGATCCCGATGCATTAACTAGCTGGCGAAATGAGTCAGGTGATTTAAGGGCAATCGATAGAAAATCACTGAGGACATGCTCAGATGGCTTGATCAATATCACACTACCTAAGAGACAAAATCTCTCACGTACATTGACCTTGCACATTCGTCCAACAGTTGCCCCGCGACTAACTATGAGTAAATCACCGTATTGAGGGTCGCATCTTTGTAACGCCTTTTTTGCGGTCTCTTCAGAAATGAACAATGGATTTTCCAGCGAAACCCCATCATCTCGAATGTCTTTAGCCGACAGAAAATAAACACCTGTTTTTTGCGTATCTGGCTTGAAGTGTTCGCCATCGGTAATTTTCATCGAAAACTCTTCAGGCTTTACCCATGCCCAAGCTCGCGGCAGCAAGAATGGGCGTTCTTCATCAACGATCTCGTCCAGAGGCTTATGCTTTTTAAGTTTCCCTTCCGCCACCAGCCGCGCCTTTTCCTCAGCAATCCGCTTAAGCAGCTGACTGGCCGGCTCATCGCTGGCATCTTGCGGAACCAATTTGCCCATCACGGCCATTTGCAGCAGGGTTTGTTTGAGGGCGTCGATGCTGGGTTCGGTGGTGAACAGGGTATGGAAGTGTTCGGCCAGGCGTTGCCAGTTGGCGGCGAAGTCGGTGACGCCGCTGGCTTGGGTCAGGCTGTCGAGCAGCGCTTGCACCAGTTGTGCATGGGCGCTTTCGGCGTCGGCCTGCTGGGCTTCCAGGCGGTCGGACAGGGCCATCAGTTCATCGACTTTGGCGACGATGCGGTGTTGTTCGGCGAGTGGCGGAACCCCCACGATGATATCGGCTAAGACACCTTGACTAAGCGCAGGCACAGAAGTCCCTGCTTGATACCTAGTCAGATCAATCGAAGACAAAAGGAGGTACAAATAATCTGACGACAAGGTTCCGTTTGGAGTTAGGCCGAGGCAATTGTTATCAATTGCCGTTGGCTTGACTAGCAAGCGCCGTTTATTAGTCGCAATAGCTCCGCCAATTTTTGGAAAAACAACTGTTCCTGCAGGATGAACATTAACTCGAAGCCGCGAAGCAGTGATTTCATCTATGGAGTTGTTTGCAGTGAGAATGAATCGCTCGTTACCTGAGAGGTTCATGTCACTGACTTTGCAAAATGGAATTGGCTGATCTGTTAGCCCCTGTTCTTGCGTGGGAAATCCTGAGCCGACAGCCCACTCTCCGACATGTCCCAGCCGACTAAGAACCCAGCTGATGGGGGCGGCGAAAGGCTTTTCGTCTTCTGTAATTTCTGCAAGTGACTTTGTTTTTTTGAGGTTTCCTGAGAGTGCCTTTTCCTCAGCAATCCGCTTAAGTAACTCACTTGCTGGCTCATCACTGGGATCTTGCGGCACCAACTTGCCACGCACCGCCAGCTCCAGAATCAGCTCGCGCAGTTTTTTGATGCCATTGGGTGCACCGGCCAGCAGCGGCAGATTGTCGGTGAGCAACGCTGTCATACCTGGCGCTCCAGGGCTTCGGCTAGCACGGCTTTAAGTTGGTCGCGCAGGTCGCTGATTTCGCCTTGCAGGCTGGCGTAGTCGCGCAGCAGCTCGTCCGGGTCGTGGCTGACTTGTTCGCCGATATGCGGGTTTTTGCAGTCCAGGTTCCAGTTGCGCCCTTGCAGCTCTTCGACGCTGACCTTCCAGGCAAACTCGTTCTCCACCCGTGCGGCAAAACCATCGGCCTCGCTGCCCCACCAGGCCTCTTCCACGGCGAATTCTTCGATTCGCATGGGGCGGGTCTTGGAGTAGTTCTTAACGCCGGCCGGGTACGGGTGCTCGTAGAACCACACCTGTTTGGTCGGTGTGCCTTTGGTGAAGAACAGCAGGTTGGTTTTGATGCCGGTATAGGGGTTGAACACGCCGTTGGGGAGGCGAACGATGGTGTGCAGGTTGCACTCGGTGAGCAGCTTTTCCTTGATGCGGCTTTTGATGCCTTCGCCGAACAGAAAGCCATCGGGCAGCACCACGGCGGCGCGGCCTCCGTCTTTAAGCAGTTGCATGATCAGCACCAGAAACAGGTCGGCGGTTTCGCGGGTGCGGAAGGCGGCGGGGAAGTTGGTTTCGATGCCGTCTTCTTCCATGCCGCCGAACGGCGGGTTGGCGACGATGCAGTGCACGCGCTCACTCGGGCCCCAGCTGATCAGCGGTTTGCTCAGGGTGTTGTCGTGGCGGATCTGGCTGGGCACCTCGATGCCGTGCAGGATCATGTTGGTGGTGGCCAGCAGGTGCGGCAGCGGCTTTTTCTCCACGCCGAAGATGCTGGCCTGCAAGGTGCGTTCGTCTTCGGCGGTTTTTACATAGCGGCTGCGTTTGTGCTCGATGGCGCAGGTGAGAAAGCCGCCGGTGCCGCAGGCCGGGTCCATGACCTTCTCGTCCAGTTTTGGGTCGACCATGCGCACCATAAACTCGGTGACCGGGCGCGGGGTGTAGAACTCACCCGCGTTGCCGGCGTTCTGCAGGTCGCGCAGCAATTGCTCGTAGAGGTTACCGAACTCGTGGCGCTCCTGGGCTTTGTTGAAGTCCACGCCTTCCTGAATTTTGTTGACCACCTGGCGCAGCAACTGGCCGGATTTCATGTAGTTGTAGGCGTCTTCAAACACGCTGCGCACCACAAAGGCCGATGGCGTGTTGCTGTACTCGTGCAGGTTCTGCAACTGGGGGAACAGGTTGTTGTCGATAAAGTCCTTCAGCGCGTCGCCGGTCATGCCTTCCGGGTCGGCGGCCCAGGTACGCCAGCGGCAGCTGTCGGGAATGGGCGAACGGTAGTTGTCATCCATCAGTTCCCATTCAAGCTCGCGGTCATCGAAGATCTTCAGGAACAGCAGCCAAACCAGTTGGCCGATACGCTGAGCGTCGCCGTCTACGCCAACGTCTTTGCGCATGATGTCCTGGATGGACTTGATGGTGGAGCTAATGGACATGAAGTTCTCTCAACGCGTACCGCAAGGGGGGCGAAATTCTACCGGATAGTGGGGACGACTGCTTTGGCATGTCGTCGGTGCTCAGCCCTTAGCTTGCGTAAAGTTCGTCTTCCAGTTCGTGGATAGCCTTGTTGTAGCCAGCCTTGCCTCCAAAGGCCTTGACCAGCTCGATGGGCGCACCGAACTGGCTGAAAGGGTCAAGCTGCAGGATTTTGATGTCCTCAATATGCTCGATGCCGGTATCGGCGTATTTATCCAGCAAGGCCTCCAGTACCTGACGGGCTGCGCCAGAATACTTGGCGAAATAGTTACGTTTTTTCACCTGCTCTGCTCGCTCGCGGCGTGATAAGGCAGGCTGATCGAAGGCGACGTGGCAGATCAGATCGAACGGATCGAGCGGCTTGCCCTGTTTCTTTTCCACTTCTTCGGCCAAGGCTTCCCACATCACGCCCTGGACGGCCATCTCCTCGATGATGACTTTCTTTTGCTCGGAATCACTCCAACGCCGAAGGAAGTCATCTAATGAGGCGAACTGCTTTTGCACGCAGGCGCGGGTGTAGTCGTGCAGCGATTCGGTGATCAGTCGGCCATCCGGGCCGTAATACTGCACACGCTCGGCGATGACATAAATCGGGACGTTGTCGATGATGTACTTGATGCGTTTTTTGCCCTCATCTTCGCCGGTAAAATCCAGGTCATCGCCTTCGCTATCGTTGCCTGCGCTGATGCCATCTTCATCGGCAAGCGGGTCATCCGGCGGTACGGGGGAGTCATCGCCTTCCGGGGCGTAGATCACCACCGGGTCGCCGTCGAAGGCGGGGTCGGCAAACAGCTCGGTGGCCTTTTTGAAGTCCATGATGGTGAACCAGTACTTGCCGTAGTCCTCGTTGATGCGAGTACCTCGACCGATGATTTGCTTGAACTCGGTCATCGATTTGATGTGCTGGTCGAGCACGATCAGTTTGCAGGTCTGAGCATCGACGCCGGTGGTCATCAGCTTGCTGGTGGTGGCAATCACCGGGTAGCGCTCTTCCGGGTTGATGAAGTTATCCAGTTCGGCCTTGCCTTCCTGGTCATCGCCGGTGATACGCATGACGTATTTGCGATTCTCGGCCACACGCTCGGGGTTGAGGTTGACTAGGGCCTGGCGCATGCGCTCGGCGTGGTTGATGTCGTCGCAGAAGACGATGGTTTTCTGAAACGGATCGGTGGCCTTGAGGAGTTCGGTGACCTTCTGTGCCACCAGTTGGGTGCGCGCCTCGATAACCAGGGTGCGGTCCATGTCCTTGAGGTTGTAGATGCGGTCTTCGATCAGCTCGCCATTCTTATCGAGCATGCCTTTGGGGGGCCGCCAGCCTTGCAGGTCTTTATCGAAGTCGATACGCACTACTTTATAGGGGGCGAGAAAGCCGTCTTCGATGCCTTGCTTCAAGGTGTAGCTGTAAATCGGCTCTCCGAAGTAGGTGATGCTGGAAACCTCTTTGGTTTCCTTCGGTGTGGCGGTGAGGCCGACATGGGTAGCGCTGGAAAAGTAGTCGAGGATTTCACGCCAGGCTGAATCCTCGGAGGCGCTGCCACGGTGGCATTCGTCGATCACGATCAGGTCGAAGAAGTCGCGGGAGAACTGCTTGTAGATGTTCATCTCTTCATCAGTGCCGGTGACGGCCTGATAGAGCGACAGGTAGATCTCGTAGGAGGTATCGATTTGGCGTTTGGCGATTTTGGTCATCGCCTGGCCGAAGGGCTTGAAGTCGTTGTTCTTGGTCTGGTCGACCAGGATGTTGCGGTCGGCTAGAAACAGGATGCGTTTCTTCTGTTTCGATTTCCACAGCCGCCAAATGATTTGGAAGGCGGTGTAGGTTTTGCCGGTGCCCGTGGCCATTACCAGTAGGATACGGTCTTGGCCGCGCGCTACGGCTTCGACGGTGCGGTTGATGGCATTCATCTGGTAATAGCGGGGCATGCGCCCGGAGCCGTCGTCGTAGTAGGGCGCTTCGATCTTGTGTTGGGCTGTTGTATCCAGCCCCTTCCACTGGCAGTAGCGGTGCCAAAGTTCGGTAGGGCTGGGGAATTGATCAAGGGTGAGTTCGGTTTCTACCTGGCTGCATGTGCCACTGCGGTCGTGAAACAAGAAGCCATCTCCATTGCTGGAGAACACGAACGGTACGTCCAGCGCCTCTGCATAGCCCAGGGCTTGTTGCATGCCGGACCCAACGGAGTGCTTGTTGTCTTTAGCCTCGATTACAGCGATAGGCAGGTTGGCCTGATGGTAGAGGATGAAGTCTGCACGGCGTGCTTCGCCACGGCTGTGCAGTTTGCCTCGGACGATAATGCGACCTTTGGTAAAGCTGACTTCCTCGCGCACCTGCTTGTGCATGTCCCATCCAGCTTGCTGAACGGCTGGGGCTATGTACTTGCTGCAGATGTCCCGCTCGGAAAGCGACTTTTTGTCCATAACCTCAATTCCCTTTTCAAGCCGGCCTGGTCGCTCCATTCCGGCACTGCTGATCGTGCGCGATGGGTGTAAATGTACCTTGTTTAATAGTGGCACGGGGGAAGATCGGATTTTGGTGATGGAGTTGTAGGCAAGATAAGCCGAGGCCATAGCAGGACTAGTGTTTCGCGTCGTCCCTGCAGTGCTTTTATCTTGGATCGTGCCCTAGGGCAGGGTGAAGGTGGCTAGGAAGCAACGCCGTTAGGCAATCGGCAAAGAAGCCTAAAAATTTGGGGCTCTGTACTTTCCTGCCGGACTCGACAGGTATCCAGAGGATGGTTGATTCTAAAAATTTTAGTGGTGGTTTTTGGCGGGGGACTCAACCTTTCGGCGTGAAGTCGAGAGTTGTATGCCGTAGACCCCAAGTCATAAGTGGCATTATGCTACCAATTATCAGAATTTCCACGGAAGGGTGCTTGATGTCGCAAGATCTCCTGCTTACACAGAATGCCCAATTTTACCGCCCTACGGCCCCTTTTACTAAGGCTACGCTCACGGTAATCCTCGAAGCTGCCAGCTCCAATATGACTATTGGCAGCGCGCTTATCGCGGACATTCTGGACCAGGATGATGCGCTTCCAGACGGCAGTAAGTTCTCCTATAGCCTCCGCGTCTTCAAGACCGACCGTGATGTACATTTTTGGCAGCAGCCACTCAAAGATACGATCTATGCGTTCATTTTGATCATTGCCATAGATGACTGTATCGCTATATTCAAAAAGTCTTGTGCCAGCATAACGGAAAGCATGGACAAACATGCGTTGCTAATTCGGAGTAGTGAGCTGACCTCTGCTTTTAGCGACGTCGATGCGCAGTATCAAAAGATGGCGACCCGTAACATGACTGTGTCCGATCGAGCAATGCGTGGCCGGGCCTTTGAAGCTTCAGATCTGAAAGGGCTTATGTCTGTACACGCTGCGGGTAGATCAATACCATACTTCTTTAAGCTTAAATTGAAGGGGCGTACTAAAACTATTTCCGCGCAAAGCGGTCGCGTGGTCGAGGCATCGGAACGGAAATCGGTACATCACGCCGTGGAATGGGCTAAGGCACAACTGCACGACATCCATAATCCTTCTACTGAAAAAGACTTTCTCAATAATTTCGCAAAATTTATCGAGCTTGATTTAGTCTGGAAATCGAGTGCGCCAAACGCAATTCTGCTGGAATATTCGTTTTTTGTTGAAAACGTAATAGATCAAGGTATCCCTGTTTTTTACACAACCAAACATGGTCGTGTTATTGAGATGACATCTAAGCAGATCAAGTCCTTGATTGCGGAAATGGAACAGGTTTACGAAATTGGTCCGGCGCCCGATTACGAACTCCTAGGTAGTTTTAGGGCGGCCACACTCAAAAAAAATCTTCATTCGATTGCCGTCAATAGCCGAGCACTCCGAAATATTCATTTTGAGCAGAACGGCAAACGGACCACACTCCAGGCGTACATCAAGAAGCAGAGTTTGGCAACCATCACATTCTCCGATCCAAGGTACATGTACTTTATGGGACAGTGCTTTGAGGACGGTGCGGGGATCAACGAAATCCCTTCAATGCTTCGGACTTTAAAAGTCCTACCTACGCTAGCCTCAGCGACCTCTGAGAAAGGTGAAATCACGAAGAAGATAACCAAGTTCGACTCCACCTCGGTATTCGATATCGTTGAGATAGCTCACGGTGCTGACGACTACGTTTTCTGCGATGATCTAGGCAACGAATGGGCGGATCATATCACGTTTAATCAAGCTGATTTTTCCGTGTCTTTCATACACTCCAAACATGGGAAGCCTAGCAAGTCGGCCAGTAATCTCCATGATGTCGTGGGTCAGGCCATTAAAAACATCGGTAATATGGACGTTGACCCGAAGCTATTTCTAAAAAAGCACAAGGAAAAGCTTCAAAAGAAATATAGCGGTGGTCTTTTGAATCGCACGAGAAAAAGTATTCCTGGCAAGTTTGAAGACTATCTATACAAAATCAGGCAGGACTATCGATTCAATCGAAGGTGTATCATCTGCTGTTCGTTCATATCGAAGAAAATTATTGAGAAGGAATTCAAGAAAATCCAGAAAGGAAAGAGTGTGGCAGGGAACATAACCCAGCTCTACTGGATCTTATCGTCGTTCGTGCATGCCGCTAAAGAAGCGGGTATACATCCCATCGTTTATTGCCAAGAATAATTTGATAAAAAGTCACCTAGATTCGAGCGATAGATCAGTGTTTTCTATCATTCCCTAATCGCTTCCAGATCAATAGAGCGGTGAGTTCATAGTAATACCGGGTAGCGTCGGAATGGTCTTTCAGGTGCTGAGTGAGAAACCAGCGCACATGCTTGAGCTGCCAGGTCCAGGGATTGTCTCGCTTCCATCGTCGTTGAATGGCCGCTTGCATGATTCGGGCTTGGCGTAAGTGTCGTTGCTGGGTGGCTTTCGAGCCAGTCAGTACGCCGCTCAGGAACAGTGCCATATCGAACAGCTTGGTCATGCTCGACCTCCAATATAGGCCGAAACCACATCGATCCGGTTATGCCCGAGTTCATGGCTGATCTGCTGGCGCGCCTGCTGATCAAGGTCGCGATCAATGCGATAGCCGTGGCCACCATTGACCGGTGCCGCGTGGCCAGTGAGCTGCTCATAATGTTCGCAGGCGTAGGCCGCTCGCAGTTCATGGAAACCCTTCAGCCCGTGTTCATGCAGCGTTTCGCGGGCAGGGAGCACGGTCTGTTGCAGGAACGCGGCGTAACTTTCGTCTCGGACCAGCAAGTTGCGGCTATGGGGCGGCGACGCATGACGGGCCAACTGCAGGGCCGTTTTCACCGCTTCATTGGCCACAATCCATCGCGGCGCTGATGCCCCCGAGCGGCCGCCTTTGGTGCCGTCCTGGATGTTGATACGACCCAAGTGTTCGGCTTCGCGTTGCAGTCGTGGCAGGTCAGCCAGGATCGCTTCGCGCAGACGCATACCGGTTGCTCGGGCCAACAGGACAATCGCGGCCACCCGCTCGCGGTGCTGTTCGCCAAGCGCCTCAATCACTCGCCGGATCTGTTGATGGTCTTGGCCATCCGGTGCGCGGGTGCGTACGCTCGAGCGCTGCTGTCCCAACGCCTGACTCGGGCTGGCGATTCTCACGTCTTGATCACCGCGCAGCGCGGCGAGGGTGCGGTTGACGCTGCTCAGGCGGTTCTGCGCGGTCGCGATGCAGAGTTCGCCTTGCTGGATCTGCTGGCGAAGGTAAGCGGCGTAGTCTTGCAGCGTCCGTCGATCGATCTGACGCGCATCGTTGAAACCGGGGCCGTTCTCTGACCGACACCAACGCACGAACGCTTGCCAGCGATTGCTATGCGCTTTGACCGTGGCGAAGTGGCCGCCGGCAAACAGATCCTTTAGCGCTTGTGGGCCGGCGTAGCTCAGCTGGCGGCCATAGCCAAAGTTGCGACCCTCACGCCGACCGACCAAGGACATCATCATCACCATTTTCGTTGTCTTGCAGAAAGAGCAGCAGGGCTTTCCAATGGGGACTGAGCCTGTCCACCTGCTGCCAGTGTGTCGGGCGGATCAGGAGGGTGTTTTCGTGGTGTTGCAGTAGTGCACCTTCCTCACGCAGTTGCTCGATCAGCAGGGCGAGGTTGGCAGGGTCAATTGGTGGCGTGGCGACAGCGGCGACAGTGGCGACAACCCGCGTCGTTTCTGGCCTGGCACGTGGCGACAGGGTGGCGACACGTCGCGATTCTGGCGGCGGTTGATGTTGCGCCTGGTAGCTGCGCACCGCGTCATTGAGGCGAAACATGGCGGACCTCGAAAGTTTTGCCGTCGCGGCTGCTCAGCCAGCGATGAGTGATCAGTACGACTAATAAAGAGGCGGTATGGTCGGCGCTCTTGCGGGCAAAGCGAGGGCCGTTGCGATTGACGTCGCGAATGCTGAAGTGGGTCCAGCCTTTCTGTACCAGCCAGCGCAGCAGCCGATCCGCTTCTTCGCATCGGCTATTGACCGGCTCCTGTTCGGTCAAACGCTGGATCTCCGCCAGGTAGTAATCCATCAGGGTGGAGGCGCGCTGGATGTGTGTTTCGTCCAACGCACTGGCCTCTTCGACCATGGCCAGCACGCCCGCGATGCGCAGCACATTCGCCGCCGCCTTGCCCGCAACAGGCTGGATGCCGGCCAGCTCGCCAAACTCGCCAGACTGACACTCGATGGTGTCGTGAATATCAATCCAGGCTCGGCGGGCACGGGCAGTCAGCTCCAGGGTGGCGGGATTGAGTGAGCCATCCTGGTGAAGCGACCAGGGTTTTTGCAGCAGGGCGGTAATCCGCTGTTGGTAGCACTGGACTTTGGCATCCCGGCTCAGGTCGATCGCCTTGTAGAGTCGCTGGCCGGCCAGGCGCTCGGGCCAACTGATCAGGCAACGGCCCAGGATGCCTTGGCCATTGATCACCGGGTCTTTGAACAGCTGGTTGGCCAGGTAGGGCTGCAGCATCAGATGCAGGCTGAGGCGGCGATCATAGGCGCGCAGGCTTTCTCCGGCCATGGAACGCGCCCGGTCGATCGGGCTGCCATCCCACAGTGTCGACAAGGTGGTGATCGCCTTGAGCAGGTTCTCTTTGCTCATGGTGCTACTGCCCAAGAACTGGCCGCCTTCATCATTGAACAAGCCCATGCTGGGCAAGCCATGGCACAGACTTTTGATCAGGGCCTCGATGGTGGGCTCGGCAATGATCAGTCTCGGTGGTACCGGCTCGGACAGCTCACCGCCTTTCGCCTCAGCACGGACTGTTGAGGTTTTGGGTTTGGCCATGATGCTGGTAGCGGCGCGATAGGCTTTGAGCTTTTCCGCATACAGGGTCCACTGTTGCCGCTCCCAGTCGCGCGCTGCCCTTAATGCCAGGTGATCCACCGCGCTTTTGCGATCCCCCGAGGACGCCACCGTCAGTAGGTAGAGGGACAAGGGATAGGTTCGACCATCGAGTTGGACATTGGCATGGCCCTGGCTCACCAGGGCAGCGCTAGCCAGCACCGATTGCGCGGCCATGGCGCAGGGCACGCCGATCACCTCGGCCAGTCGTTCGACCGCAGGGCCCAACAGTTCCCCGAGTGCTTCGACGGGGTAGGGCAGTGGCGCCTGCTGGTATTCCAGCAAGGGTTGTGGTGGCTCGAACGCTTCACACAGGTGCATCGCCATTCTCCTGAGATGATCGACTTCCTCCCCACTCATCCCGCCACGGTTGCTGAGTGTTATCAGGGATCAAGGTCCCTGCGACCTGTGAGGTTTGTCCACTGACGCGGGACTGACGGCTCTTTACGACCGGGAGCTTGGGCATCTCATGATCTGGCCTCCTGAACACCGATAGCGGTGGGCGGGTGGAGGCTGCACTGGCTGACGAGACCAGCGCCGCGAGATCCTGAGTCGGGTGAAGGCAGCGAGGTGATGACCGGGGCATGCCTGACTGTCAGTCAGGTGCAGTCCATTTCATGGGCTGCGGCACCATCATCGGCATCGCTGTGGCGAGTGAGCATTCGGCGTTTGTCACGCCGATTGTCACGAGGGGGAAAGCCGCAAAGCCCCATGCGAGCAGGGCTGCAGCAGTGTGAGATGCGCCCGTCTCTTTAGGGGGCAAAGAGACGGGCAAAAGGTTGGCGCAAGAAATGGCCAAGCGGATAAGTTGCTGCAAAGCAGCCAGGAGGGGGCATGAGTTGCCGCATTGGGCATTCTGGAAGAGTGGGCATCCATCACATCGCTGTGACCGTGCGAGCCGCCGGACGCTAATCGCACTTGGGGAAAACCACCACGATGTGGCGTAGCCTCAAAGGTTCTGGCTACCTGGGTGCTGTCGAGGACAGCGCTGGTACAGTTCTGGTTTAGCGCTCGTTCTGCTCGAGGTCAACCGTATTTTGAGGGCGGCTGTTGCGCCAATCGATAGCACTGGAAGACCTTGGAGGCCGGTGGCTTTCCATGGCCGGGTGGTCGTTTGTCGGTTTTTAATGTGAGCCTGCGTAATTGCATGGACTTGACCACCAATTTACATCGTCACTGACCAGTCAATTGCATTCGTGCTGATCAACCGTTTGCATTCGACGTGACCAGCAAAGCCGTAGTGACGACCGGCGGAGAACGGCCGATTGTGTTGAAAAAGTCGGCTTCCGTTTTCGGGTCAGAAAAGAACGCGTCTGAGATTGAAATCCGCACTACTCGTAGAAGGATCAGGACTCGGATTTTGCATAGCAGCGTACAAAAATGACGTTTTCACCGCTCAATGCATTGCCCATTTGGCCGGGTCGACTGTTTTCAACAGAATCGGCCAATAGCGGTCAGTCTACTGATCAGGTGGAGACGGCTAACTGGGGGTCAGAACCTCAAGAATCCCCGCACGTTGGCGAACCACAATCCGCAGGTATACAGTCGCGGATGTGGGCAATTATTTAGTAAATGGGGTGCTGCCGTCGGCGCAGGCGGATGGATGTGGCGAAGGAAAATTGTTCAAAGCAAGGTAATGCGGATAAAGGAACATGTATGGCATCATAAAGCCATCAATCATGCACCGAGACTGAAGATGGAACTGATAAGTCAAGAAAAGATAATGCAAGTCCTCGACTGGGCCTACGAGAGATCTGTGAATGGATTCTCCGGTCTTGATTCCGCCGAGGAGCTCGCAGCCAGCTACTCCAAGGAAGAAAGCCCTGCCTACGATCAAGCTAATTCCCTGATTCGCTGGCAGAACACCAAATCGGCCACCTCAGGCTTCATTACCGGCCTCGGTGGATTGATCACACTGCCCGTCGCGTTGCCCGCCAACATCACGAGTGTGCTTTTCGTACAAATTCGCATGATCGCCGCCATCGCCCACTTGGGTGGCTACGACGTCAAGGATGACAAGGTAAAGACCCTGGTTTTCGCCTGCCTCACAGCCAACTCCGCCAAGGAAGTGCTGAAAGACATCGGCATTGCCGTCGGCAACAAGCTGGCGATGAACGCAGTGAAGTCGATTTCCGGTAAGACGCTGATAGAGATAAACAAAAAGGTAGGCTTCAAGTTGTTCACCAAATTTGGTGAAAAAGGCGTGATCAATCTCGGTAAAGCCGTGCCCCTGCTGGGTGGCTTGATTGGTGGAAGTTTCGATGCCTACACGACCAACACCATTGGTAACGTAGCGCGCGATACATTTACACCAAAAGAAGTCGCGACGGCATAACGACCCGCCTTAGTGATAGCCGGATTTCCCTGTGGCCAGGGCGTCAGCTCCCCTGCCACAGGTTAAGTTTGCTGGGGGTAATTGGGGTAAATAAATCTGAGAATCATCTAGCCGGCCTCCCCACCTCACGGAGGTGGCGCAAAATTCAAGGTGCGAACTTAGACTTTTGCTGTGAGGAGGCCGTGATGAAATTCTGTGGCATAGACCTGCATTCA
>NZ_JACVBI010000016.1:0-68347 GCF_014852305.1 Pseudomonas sp. PDM09
TCTGGCTAACACTTCCCCTTGCCGGGTGTGTAGAGGACTTTCACCTCCAAGTCACCAGCGTGACCACCACAGCCAAGCTGGTTGCGCTTACGCGCAACGCGCCATGCCTGGCGCACAAACGAAAAACCCGGCACTGGGCCGGGTTTCTACTGTCACTCGATATCGAGTTAGCGATGCTTGTACTTATTTTTATGCTTGTGTTTGTGGTTGCCGCCACCGGAATGCGAGCTGCCGCTGTCATTACCCAGGTTGCTGCCCACCGCGCCACCGGCTGCACCGCCCACGCCAGCGCCAATGGTCGAACCGGTGGAGCCGCCCAGACTATTGCCGATCACCGAGCCGCCTGCCGCGCCGATACCGCCGCCAACAGCCGCTTCTGTTCGACTGCCCTTGCGCGCACCGACCGCGCTGCCCGCCGCACCACCGACGCCAGCGCCAACCGCTGCTCCTGTGCTGCCGCCTAGTTGACCGCCGACCACGTTACCCAACGCGCCGCCAAGACCACCGCCCACTGCAGCGGTGCCGTCGCCGGCAGCCATCGCACCCTGAGCAATCAAAAGTCCTAAAACCACCGTGGACAATGTCAAACGCATGATATGAACCTCTAATTTCCGCATCGGGGGAAGATCGTGCCGCGGATAGGCATCAGTCTGGCATCTGCGTCTGTTGAACAGCAAATCAGATGCCGGCTGTAAGAGATTTGAGCCACATACTGCAGAAACGTTCCAAAACGAAGAAGCCCGGCATTGAGCCGGGCTTCTTCAGCGGATCATCTTGGGATCAGTGGCCTTTTTTGGACAGATTGCTGCCCACGCCGCCGCCCAATGCACCACCCAGGCCGGCACCTATGGTGGAGCCAGTCTTGCCGCCCAGGCTGTTGCCAATCACCGAACCGCCCGCCGCGCCGACACCGCCGCCGATGGCCGCTTTGGTGCGGCTGCCTTTGCGTGCTGCAACAGCACTGCCAGCTGCGCCCGCTACGCCGGCACCAATCGCTGCACCTGTGCTGCCGCCCATTTTCTGACCGACCACATTACCCAGCGCGCCACCCAGACCACCACCGAGCGCAGCGGTGCCATCACCGGCAGCCATCGCACCTTGAGCAAACAAAAGGCCCAGAACCAGAGCAGGCAGTGTCAAACGCATAACGAGAACCTCAAAAAAGGGGGAAACCGAAAGGCCGGAGATTGAATGCTTTAGAGGAGGCAAAGTCCAGACACAAACACGGAACAACCTCGTCATTGGCGACGGTTGGACAGCATTTATGGAAAAGGTTTTATGACAGGCAAAAAAAAGCCCGCTGGGGAGACGGGCCAGGGTACTGCTTTCTAACGGATGAGCTGAGACTACGTAGGCAGGTGTGAAAAGTTTGTGAAAAAAACCACTAGTGCGCGCAATGTTGTAGGACATTTCCCCGCATTGCCTCCAAGCATGCTTTTTTCCCTTCAAAAACAAGAAACCCCGCTCAATGGCGGGGCTCGTACGAGTCACTGTTTACTTCCTGGAAGGCGCACCCAGCTTGGGCATGAATTTCGACTTCGGCCCTCGAGTTCGAGGTACCGTAGATTTGATTTTGTTGATTTTGATACGGTCTTCACCGAAGCTCGGCACATAGTCCGTCTGACCACACTGCACGCAATTATTGATTGGAAACTCCGCCCCGTCGTCTTCGATATACGGCTCAGTCATATCTTCGCTCCTCTCAACGGGTCGATACCGGCAAGCCCTATTTGCCTGAAAAATATCGACCACCCAGGATTTTGAGACTAGTCGGTCATTCCCGGACTTGTGATTCAGATTGTTACGTGCCCGACGAATGGCCAGCGCGGCGTCCTACCTCAGCTTGACCGCCGTCCCGGTCACAAACACCACCACCATTCCACCCTTGCCGGCCGGCATGCTGATCTCATAATCGAGCCCTACCACCGCATCCGCCTGAAGCGCCCGCGCCCGTTCCTTGATCTCGTCGGTCGCCTGAATCCGCGCATCTTTCAATGCTCGCTCCAACGTTTGAGAGCGCCCACCGAAAAAATCCCGCATGCCAGCGAACAGATCGCGAATCACGTTGACGCCCTGCACCGACTCGGCGCTGACGATGTCCAGGTATGCGGTAATTTGCCGGCCTTCGATGGTGTGGGTTGTGGTGGTGATCATGAGATTTCCTTTTTCATAGAGGCATGCATTATTCCCAAGTGTGGAGATGATGAAAACAAAAAGCCCAGCATCAGTCGGGGTGGGGATAACAACTCAAGGCGACCTAGACAAATACTGCGCCAACGACTCAAACGCCGGCAATGTCACTGGATCGCCAAACGCGGAAGCCGATAGTTCGGGGACGTAATCGGCGACACGATTGTTCGCATCGATCCTCCCTTCAGCCACCAACATCGCCCCCAGCGTGCCGACCACGGATTTAGTCACCGACATCGCCGCGTGCTGGCGTTTCAGCACGCCCAAGTAACGTTCGCAACCTTTCCGCGGTGCAGCACCACAATCCCATCGGTGTAAGTGGCCACGAGGGATTGGTCCCAGGTCATCGACGCCTTCGCGCCGAGCTGCACGAAATTGATCGCGTCGATGTCCTTGCGCAACGCAGACTCCAATGGAATCAGTGCGCCAAGGCCTCGTGAGACGTTGATCGTTGGCATCAATCGACGGAAGTTCGAGACACTCCAGCGCATCGCCAGAAACTGAAAATAGCAGCCATCCCGAAATAAACTCGGTAACCGCTAAGCAGCGCAAAGCAAGACTATGAGGAACAAAGGTTGAACAAGCATATTGGATCTGACTTCGATGATTTCCTTGCTGAGCAAGGTCTTACCAAAGAGGTTTCTGCCACAGATCTCCAGCGCGTCATTTCCTGGCAAACTACTGAGGCCATGAAGCTGAACCCTTGCCTAGCGGATGCATACAAGCCGCACCGCAGTGGATCGGGCATTCAATCAAAATGACTCAGGCATGACATTGGCCACTGCCCCCTCGGAAAACCAAGCCCCTAATCTCGAGTCCTGTAGGAACTAGAGAAGCTTGATCAACACCGCAGTAATAGTTGCCACCGTCACAATCAGGCCAGTCGCAACGCCTACCGGATACCAAAAAATTTCACAGGTCATCTTGTCAGCTTCGGCGTTCAGCTTGCGCTGTTCAGCCATCAGCTTGACGATTTCCACGTGAACTTTTTTCAGTTCGACCTGTTTCATGGGGAATTCCTGCATAACGTGCAAGCATCCGTTACGGATAATGGGGCGCTTCTTGTCTGCTGCCCTTTGAGTCATTTTGCACCCTGAAGCCGCAAAACCAATACTCCTCACAGTGCGACTCATATGAGTGCCAAAACCGATGAAAGCCCCCAACCATCTGGCTTTCCAGCATTGCTTCCCACACGCCTAACAATCGTCCTACATCAATTTCGGAAAGCGCCTTCGCTGATACCGCCACGCATGAAATCCAGACGCCAGAAACCACAAAACCCCTCACCTCTCTCGAAATCAGGGGTTTTGGTTACATCGAATTTGACGGTGAAGGAGAGATTCGAATGCTTTCTGAATGATGGTGCAATAAGGCCCCCGCACCTAGCTTGATGGGGGGCCTTTTTTACATAAGTGGCGTTCTATTCATTGATCGGCAAAAGCCGCATCGGCCATAAGCGGTGCCCGCACATCCGCCATACATAAACCGACAGGCGGTTATTCCAGTCGCAAAACTCCTCTTGTCGGGTTGCAACACAGCGGTAGTTTATTATAGGAAATCTTTCATTTCGATATCCAAGCTAGCTCTTGACTTTATCTTTGCGAGAAGATCATCAATTTTTTCAACATCTAACATGCGAGCCCCGGCTGTTTCGCTAATAGATTCATCATCTAGAGCCGATAAAAACAGCTCTTTTATAGCGATGTTTTCAGAGTATAGATCTTTGATTATTTTGGTTGTTGGATTAATCCACTTTCCCATTGGTATTATTTTTTCTAATCCATCAAAAATATGGTCTTCCCTATAAGACTTGAGTTGAGTGGGGAATTCTGAAGTTATAGCTTCCCAAGCCAATTGATGTAAGTTTTCATGCTTGTTAGAGTATGCAAAAGCAAGAAAACATCGAACACCATTAATCGTACCGTTTCTCCAGAGAGTAGAACCCAGCTTACCGCTATCATGTATATCGCTTGAAAGGATATCAACATAGGTTCCGTCTTCCTGCTCTAACGGTTCTGAGTTTCCTTGGGCAGCCCAAAGTCCGATTTTGAAATTATAAACAAATCGGCAAGTATTGATGGCATTGATTTGCTCGTTCTCACTGGGGCGAAAATTTTTCGCCTCCAGTGCAAATTTTTGAGTTATTACGGACTCAAAAAGTACCGGATTCATATCGTTTAAAAATTCGAATACTTTAACGAAAGATTGAGATAGTGGGCTTTCAAATATTTTTTTCAGCAAAGATAGGCTGGATTCGTTAAATATTATGTATTCCGCAGCAAAGTATTCCAATAGTGTTTTGTGGAAGAATTTATACTCAGTACCATCTCGTTGCATAAGAGGAACGGCGACAAACAAATCATCCAAGAAGTTTGATGTGGAACTAGGTTTAGCTAGGCTTATCTTGGCCGCATTATTGATGAAGCTGTCAGCCTCGCTGAGGCTTTTAAATGAGGTCTTCATCCTGAGCATCATGTAGTGACAAAGAGCTCGAAGCAGCTTTCTAAAATCCTCGAATCCAAGGCCTGATTTTTTTTGCCTGGCGTATCCGTTTTTATTAATTAAGTCATGCCCTTTATAAAGAGCGTGATATATTTCGTCGTAAAATGTCGATATTTTATCCGCGATTGAATTGTTTATTCCGTAGGTCCTATATAGTAACGATACTAAAAGTGGGCTTTCGATAAATTTGGAAGGAACGTTAGATATTTCTTTGCTGAGTTTCTCTCCGACATCTAATCCGGAGATTTTATCGTATCTGTTTAGTAAGGATAATGCTTGCTCTAGAGTAAATGGTGCAAACTTCAAGGAGGTTGCATTGATTAGGTCTGGGGTTACTTCTTGAGGGCGAGTTGTGATAAGTATTGCGTTTTCCCCACCTTTTACTGATATTTCGTGCAGTTGATTTGCCAGCAAGTGCTGGTGATCAATTGGTGTCTCGTCAAAACCGTCGAGTATTACGAAAAATTTACCTAATTTCAAAAGCCGATAAAAAAGCTTCCTGTCAAATTTTTCGTCAGGAAAGTCAAGCTCAGTCGCAACGTTATCTGTAATGTCTAGCTTCGGATCTAATTTTCTAAGATCGAATAGAATTGGGATTCGGTCGGACTTAAATAATAGTCTTGCAACGATAAATTTTGAAAATGTACTCTTTCCCATTCCAGCGCCGTCGACGATGATAATAGGTTTTGACGGGGAAGAAATGAGTTCGTCAGCGGTGATTAAATTCTTGGGTGTGTCGAAGTGGGTACTTCGTACCATGTAAAGTGGTTCGTACGCTTCATATATATTTAGTTTTAGCTGAGGAAACGTAATGGACGTTATCTCTTTTACACGTTCTGAAAGTTTTATTAGGTAGCGCTCGATTATTAGAGAAAGCGCATCGCTATCAAGTTTTCCTTTTAATTCTTTTTCTATAGCCCATTTCCTGACTTTCTCGATAGTCGGAGATAATGCTGCATTTATAAGTTCCAGCCCCGGCCTTACTGCTTCACTAACTATCTTTTGATCTATTGATGACATCGTGATCTCCTTATGCTCGATTTAAGTATTCTTTTAATTCGTATTCGCTTCGCCGGTTAAATGATGAAATCGTTGTCTACCTAGTGGTTGTCGAGCTTCTGTTTACTGCGCACGATGCATTTGTCCTTTTAACATGATTGGTATTGTGACGGAGGATTCATTTCCCAAGCTCATGTCTGCTTCTGGCCGTTTGATGCCAGTCACAGCGATTCCTAGCACAGCCGTAATCGCATGATCGCCTCTGTAATCGCTTTTGCGTTTGTATCCAGTGTTCCCAAAGCCGCAACGGCGTTATCGGCAACAATGTCTGCGCCATCCCCTGAAATCCAATGGGTGATCTCTTCGATCGCCGCACCCAGCGCATGCTGGTTGTGCAGCAGCAGCGATATTGGAATCCGAGTTACTTGGCATTTGGATCGTCCTTGAATAAAAGGTCAGGAAGGCTAATTCGTGCCTGCCAGATCAGATTAGCCCAGACATCTTTCCTTGGCGTTTTTTCGCACCAAAAAAGCGCATCTGTCCCATATGGCCATTTTTTGGACGCCAAAAACCACAAACCCCCGACTTTCTCTAGGAAAATCAGGGGTTTGTGTTTTCAAAATGTGGCGGTGAAGGAGAGATTCGAACTCTCGATACAGTTTCCTGTATACACACTTTCCAGGCGTGCTCCTTAAGCCACTCGGACACTTCACCGTATCTCGTCAAACATGTTCTGTCTGTCGAGGCGCGCTAATGTAGTCGAAAGCTTTTCTGATGGCAAACTTTTTTTGCAGAATTTTCATGCGGTTAGCGATTTAGTCGTTCCGCTGGGTGCCGTGCCATGGCAAACCCGCCAATCTCTGGCTTCGCGCCCTCTTCTATATAGAGGGGAATGCGCGGCTGGCGTGGCCGGCAACGCTTCCCGGGAGGGGAAAAGGGTGACCGGGTGGTCAGTCACGGCGCTTTACCTGGCCTACGGCGGTGGGTAACGTCTGCCCTACTTTATTAGAAGGATTGGCGTCATGAGTGAGTTGATTTCTTACCATCTCGAAGACGGTATCGCGACCCTGACCTTGAGCAATGGCAAGGTCAATGCCATCTCACCGGATGTGATTGTTGCGTTTAACGCTGCGCTGGATCGGGCAGTGGCGGATCGGGCGGTGGTGATCATTACCAGTCAGCCGGGCATTTTTTCGGGTGGTTATGACTTGAAGGTGATGACGGCCGGCCCTAAAGAGGCGATTGCACTGGTGGCTGCCGGTTCGACGCTGGCTCGTCGCCTGCTGTCGCACCCGTTCCCGGTGGTTGTGGCGTGCCCTGGGCATGCGGTGGCCAAGGGTGCGTTTATTTTGTTGTCGGCCGACTACCGCATTGGTGTCGATGGCCCGTTCAGCATTGGTCTGAATGAAGTGCAGATCGGCATGACCATGCACCATGCCGGTATCGAGCTGGCGCGTGATCGTCTGCGCAAGTCGGCGTTTCATCGCGCGGTGATTAATGCCGAGATGTTCAATCCACAGAGTGCTGTGGATGCCGGTTTCCTTGATCTGGTGGTGTCGGCCGAAGAGCTGCAAGGCGCAGCGCTGGCGGCGGCTCGTCAGTTGAAGAAGCTCAACATGACCGCCCATAAAAACACCAAGCTCAAAGTGCGCAAGGCGTTGCTGGAGACGCTGGACAACGCGATCATCCTGGATCAGGAGCATATGGGTTAAGCCCGAACGCGCTGTACCGAAAAGCCCGACCGTCGTGTCGGGCTTTTTCTTGCGTGTCTGGTTCAAAACCTTACAACCGCTCTAAACCGCATCTGACCCATAAGTCGGAAACAAGCGCTCAAACATCGGCTATCTCCCACTTCTATAGCGGCAATTGCCGAAAACAGTGCACATCCGTACACTGCGCCACCTTTTGTCCCGGTGGGCCCTTTAAATGCTGTTTGTGTTTCGTATGTTATTGATGGGCTTGCACTTTATTCTGGCCGGCATGCTTGGTGTGATTCTCGGTCTGTGCCGACCGTTCAATCCGGACAACAGCCGTTTATGCGCACGTCTGTATGCGTGGCCGGCGATGTGCATTCTGCGTTTGCGGGTGAAGACCGACGTCGGGCCGTTAATGGATAAGCCTGACAGCTGCGTGATCATTGCCAACCACCAGTCCAACTACGATCTGTTTGTGTTCGGCAACGTGGTGCCCCGCCGCACCGTGTGCATTGGCAAGAAGAGCCTGAAGTGGGTGCCTTTGTTCGGGCAGTTGTTCTGGTTGGCCGGCAATGTGTTGATTGACCGCGGCAATGCACACAAGGCACGCCAGTCGATGCTGACCACGACTCGCACCTTGCAGCATGAAGACACCTCGATCTGGGTTTTCCCCGAAGGCACGCGCAACCTCGGCGAAGAACTGCTGCCGTTCAAAAAAGGTGCGTTCCAGATGGCGATTGCCGCGGGCGTGCCGATTGTTCCGGTGTGTGTCAGCAGTTACGTCAAACACATGCGATTGAACCGCTGGCGCAGTGGGAAAATTCTGATCCGTTCGCTGCCGGCGATTCCTACGGCTGGATTGAGTCTGGATGACATGCCGATGCTGATCGCCCAGTGCCGTGAGCAGATGCGCGAGTGCATCGACTCGATGGATCGGCAACTGCAGACCGCCTGAAAGAAACCCGCCCTGTGCGGGTTTTCTTTTGCCTGCGAACTCTACAGATTTTGCTGACTCTCAAGCAGCAGACAAGGTTAAGCTGAATCCTGCTTGCCACTGCATTTTTGCTAATACAAAGCGCTAATAAGAAGTGAACCAAAATCATGGGTAGAGTCGTTGCTGCTGCGGTTTACAGTGCCGGTAAGAAGGTCACCAATATCACGCTCGACGAAGGCGCTGCCTGGGCTGCCAAGCCCGGCCACTTTGTCTGGATTGGTCTGGAAGAGCCGAACGCCGAAGAGCTGTTCAACCTGCAACGTCAGTTCAACCTGCATGAACTGGCGATCGAAGATGCCCTGGAAAAACACAGCCGACCGAAGCTGGAGACGTTCGGCGACGCGCTGTTTATCGTCACGTATTCGCCAATCCGCAATGAAGGCAAACTGCAGTTCATCGAGACTCATATCTTCGCCGGCAAGGGTTACATCATTACCGCACGCAATGGACATTCGGCGTCCTACGCGTACGTCCGACAGCGCTGTGAGGCGCGGCCGCTGTTGTTGGAGCATGGGGAGGATTTCGTACTCTATGCCATTCTCGACTTCGTGATTGAAAACTACCAGCCGATGGGCGAAGCGATTCATGCCGAGATCGATGAGCTGGAGAGCAATGTCCTCTGCGGTTCACTGAACGAGCGCGATATCCAGAAACTCCACGGCCTTCGCCGCGATGTATTGCGCTTGCGCCGGTTTGCGGCACCCATGGTGGAGATCGGTGAGGAACTGCAAAAGCTGAGCTTTCCGTTCATCGACAAGAACATGCGCCCGTATTTCCGCGACGTGCAGATTCATGTCACGCGGCAGATGGAAGACCTGACGACCCTGGCGGACATTGCCAGCCAGACCATCGAGGTCGGGGTGTTGCTGGAGGCGTCACGCCAGAGCGTGGTGCAGCGCAAGTTCGCGGCGTGGGCGGCGATTCTGGCGTTCCCGACGGCGATAGCGGGGATTTACGGGATGAACTTCGAGGACATGCCAGAGTTGAGTTGGCATTACGGGTATTTCGGGGTGTTGGGGTTTATTACTATTGGGTGTGTCGGTTTGTGGGCGAGTTTCAAGCGGTCGGGATGGTTGTAGTCAGGACTGAGGCGTCTGAACGAATTCGCGGGCAAGCCTCGCTCCTACAAGAACACCGAACCTCCTGTAGGAGCGAGGCTTGCCCGCGAAGCCTTTAAGGCTTAACCGACTCACCCTCACCCTCAGGCTTGTGCGCCACAAACCGCATCATCCACTCTGCGACGGTCGTGCCGTGATGCTCGTGTTCAAGACTGGCCATACCTTTCGAATAAATCTGCTCGCCCAGCGCTTCCTGACGAATATCCAGCAACGCCCGTGAGTAATCGTGAATGAACTCCGGATGCCCCTGGAAGCACAGCACCTGATCGTTGATGTGGTACGCAGCGAACGGGCAAAAATCACTCGAAGCAATCACCGTAGCGTTTTCCGGTAGCGCGGTGACCTGATCCTGATGGCTGATCAGCAGCGTCAGCTCTTCCCTCAGTGGGCTCATCCACGGCGCCTTGGCGGCGAGTTTGTAGCTATGGGTGCCTACGCCCCAACCCTGGGTCGCCCGCTCGCTCTTGCCGCCCAACAACAGCGCCAGCAACTGATGGCCGAAGCACACGCCCAGCAGTTTGTCGCCGCGCTGGTAGCGGTCCAGCAGGTAGGTCTTGAGGGTTTCAATCCACGGGTCGGTGCCGAAGGAATCGGCCTTGCTACCGGTGACCAGATACGCATCAAAGATCTGATCATCGCTGGGATAATCGCCCTGCATCACGTTGTACACGGTGAACTCGGCAGCGATGGGTTGCTGCGAAAACAGACGCTGGAACATCTGCCCGTAACCCTGATATTGATCGACGAGTTCCGGACGCAGGATGTCGGTTTCCAGAATGCAGATGCGTAACGACATAAAAAATACCTGACACATGAAGGGAATAATGCACACCCCAGAGCCTGCCTTGAAACACCGTGGCAAGGCAAGCCCCGGAGCGCGTCATCGGTCCCTTAGAACGTCCCTTAGAACAACGCGTCTTTGGCGGCTTTCTCCAGCAGCAGCGCAGGCGGTGTGAAGCGCTCGCCGTACTGCTCAGCCAGGTACTGGGCGCGGGCGACGAAGTCTTTCACGCCGTACTGATTGATGAACTGCAGCGCACCGCCGGTCCAGGCCGCGAAGCCGATGCCGAAGATCGAGCCAACGTTGGCATCCGCCGTCGAGGTCAGCACGCCCTCTTCCATGCAGCGCACGGTTTCGATGGCTTGGACGAACAGCAGTCGATCGCGTATGTCCTTCGGTGAAATCTGCCCATCGGCTTTCTCGAAGCGGGTTTTCAGCTCTGGCCACAAATGCTTCTGCCCTGTGGCCGGGTAATCGTAGAAACCACCTCCAGCGGCCTTGCCCGGACGCTTGTATTCCTTGAGCAGCAAGTCAATCACGGCGAACGCCGGGTGCTCAATCAGCGGTTTCCCTTCTGCTCGCAGGTCTTTGGCGGTTTGTTCGCGGATATGGCTCATGAGGCTGAGGGAAACTTCGTCGGAAATCGCCAGAGGTCCGACAGGCATACCGGCCTTGCGCGCTTCGGTCTCGATCATCGGCGCGCTCACACCTTCGCCAAGCATGGCGATGCCTTCGTTGGTGAAGGTGCCGAACACCCGCGACGTGAAGAAGCCGCGACTGTCGTTGACCACAATCGGGGTTTTCTTGATTTGCAGGACGAAATCGAAACCGCGAGCCAGGGTTTCATCGCTGGTATGGGCACCTTTGATGATTTCCACCAGCGGCATTTTCTCCACAGGACTGAAGAAATGCAGGCCGATGAATTTCGTCTGGTCCGGCACAGCGGTGGCCAGGCCGCTGATCGGCAAGGTCGAGGTGTTGGAGGCGATGACCGCATCCGACCCGACAACGGTTTGCGCGGCTGATGAGACCCTGGCCTTCAGTTCGCGATCTTCAAACACCGCTTCAATGATCAGATCGCAACCGGCCAGATCCGCATCGTTTTCGGTGGCATGGATTCGCGCCAAAATATCCTCGCGCTGCTCCCGGGTTAACTGACCACGCGCAACCTTCTTGTCCAGCAACGCCGCCGAGTGGGCCTTGCCCTTCTCTGCCGCGGCGAGGTTGATGTCTTTGAGCACCACGTCGATGCCGGCCGATGCGCTGACGAATGCGATGCCCGCGCCCATCATCCCGGCGCCGAGCACGCCGACTTTCTTCGTCACATAAGGCGCTATGCCTTGGGGCCGCGAGCCGCCGGCATTGATTTCATTGAGCTGAAACCAGAACGTGCCAATGAGGTTTTTTGACACCTGGCCGGTGGTCAGCTCGGTGAAGTAGCGGGTTTCGATCAGGTGCGCCGTATCAAAATCCACCTGGGCGCCTTCCACCGCAGCACAGAGAATTTTCTCCGGCGCGGGCAGGCAGCCCTGGGTTTTGCTGCGCAGAATCGATGGCGTGATGGCCAGCATCGGCGCGAGCTTGGGATCCGACGGCGTGCCGCCAGGAATCTGATAACCCTTCACGTCCCAGCGCTGCACAGCGACCGGGTGATCGACAATCCACGCCCGCGCCTTGGCCATCAGTTCATCGCGATCGGCGGCCAACTCGTCGATCAACCGCGCCTGCAACGCCTGTTGCGGGCGGATTTTCTTGCCTTCAAGCAAATACGGCAGAGCTTTTTCGATGCCCAGCATGCGGACCATGCGCACTACCCCGCCGCCGCCCGGCAACAGGCCAAGAGTGACTTCCGGCAGACCCAGCAGCACCGACGGGTTGTCCAGCGCGACGCGGTGATGACAGGCCAGACAGATTTCCCAACCGCCACCGAGCGCTGCGCCATTGATCGCAGCGACCACCGGTTTGCCGAGGGTTTCCAGGGTGCGCAGTTGGCCCTTGAGTGTCAGCACCATGTCGTAAAAGGCTTTGGCTTCGGGTTTGCCGACCTTGATCAGTTCATTGAGGTCGCCGCCGGCGAAGAAGGTCTTCTTGGCCGAGGTGATGATCACACCAATGGCGTCCTTGTCGGCGACCAGTCGGGCGACGCAGGTGGCCATGGCGTCGCGGTAGACCGCGTTCATGGTGTTGGCACTCTGGCCCGGCATGTCGATGGTCAGGACGACGATCTGGTCCTGGCCCTTTTCGTAACGGATGGCTTGGGTCATGGCAATGTTCCTTGAAGTCAGGGCTCAGAGGCGTTCGATGATGGTGGCAATGCCCATGCCGCCGCCGACACACAATGTCGCCAGGCCATAGCGCAGGCGCCGGGTTTCCAATTCATCGAGCAGCGTGCCGAGAATCGCGCAGCCGGTGGCGCCGAGCGGGTGGCCCATGGCGATGGAGCCGCCGTTGACGTTGACCTTGTCGGGGTCGATGGCCATGTCCTTGATGAACTTGAGCACCACCGAGGCGAACGCTTCATTGACTTCGAACAGGTCGACATCTTCGACCCGTAGCCCGGCCTTGGCCAGCGCCTTGCGGGTCGCCGGCGCGGGGCCGGTGAGCATGATGGTCGGGTCAGTGCTGGTGACCGCCGTGGCGACGATTCGCGCCCGGGGCTGCAAACCCAGCGCCCGGCCCTTCGCTTCGGAGCCGATCAGCATCAGCGCTGCGCCATCGACGATCCCGGAGCTGTTGCCCGGCGTATGAACGTGGTTAATCCGCTCCACTTGGCTGTAAACCCGCAATGCAGTGGCGTCGAAGCCCATTTGCCCGATCATTTCGAAACTCGGCTTGAGCTTGCCCAGGCCTTCCATCGTCGATTCGGCACGAATGAACTCATCGTGATCGAGCAGAATGATGCCGTTCTGGTCTTGCACCGGCACCAGCGACTTGTTGAATGAACCATTCGCCCGCGCCCGCGCTGCCTTCTGTTGAGAGTGCAACGCGAAGGCATCGACGTCCTGACGGCTGAAACCTTCAATCGTGGCGATCAGGTCCGCACCCACGCCCTGGGGCGTGAAGTGGTTGTGCAAATTGGTTTCCGGGTCCAGCGCCCAAGCCCCGCCATCGCTGCCCATGGCCACGCGGGACATCGATTCGACGCCACCGACTACCACCAGGTCTTCGAAGCCGGAACGCACTTTCATCGCGCCGAGGTTCACCGCTTCCAGACCCGACGCGCAGAAGCGATTGAGCTGCATACCGGCCACGCTGACGTCCCAATCGGCCACCTGCGTGGCGGTCTTGGCGATGTCGGAACCCTGATCGCCGATGGGCGTCACGCAGCCGAGCACCACATCATCGACCTGACTGGTGTCCAGAGACGTGCGCTGCTGCAGCGCCGTCAGCAGCCCGGCGACCAGATTCACTGGCTTGACGCTGTGCAAGGCGCCATTGGCCTTGCCTTTACCACGGGGCGTGCGTAACGCGTCGAATATCAAAGCCTGGGTCATGACGTCCTCGAACCTGGTGGTGAATGAAGATCAAAAGATCGCAGCCTTCGGCGGCTCCTACAGGAGACCGTGTGACCCTGATCTTTATGCCCTCACCTTATGCCCAGCAGCCGTGGATTCAATGACCACAGTGCTCATTGGCGTTGACGGTCACGCTCAGACGAACGGTAGTCTGCTATCGGATAAACCGATTCCCATCACCAAGCTGTCTAGCAAACGGGCGCCCAAGAAGCTGGCCATAAGCCTCATACCTTTTTAAAAGCGATAAGTGCTCAGCACATACGAAATGGATCTAAGCCAATCGTGACGCGGGCCCTAAGGTAAACCTGTACGAAGTTGTCGTCGGGTTTTGCCGAGGCACTCGTCATACAAGGAAGTGCAGCGCTCTGCCGTCATGGAGATAGGCAGGCAGGCATCAGGAAATAACAAAAAAGGCGGTCAAGCCATGTTCAAGCATTCGAAAGTTCGTCAAGCCGGGCTCATTCTATTCGCCACTACACTGTTGTTGATTTTGCCGAACCTGACCAAGGTGATTGGCTGATCGAGCATCAGGGTTTTCATTTCGCCTGATAAAAACGTGATTGGCTCGCTATCCGAGCCGGCGTGGCTGTGCCAACCTTTGCGGCACATCCACGACATGGACGGCGATCACTTGAAAGCGCTCATTGTGTTTGGGGCCTTGCTGCTCAGCATGCCTCTGTCTGCCGCACAGCTGAATCTGGAGCTGGGCGCGAGTTCTCGCACCTGGCAGACCGAGCAATTGCTCAAGCATCCTCAGGTTCAGACCATCACGATCACCAACGACGTTTCCTACAAACGGGACATGAGCTATCGCGCCGTGCCGTTGGCGGCGTTGTTGACGGGCATCAAGTCTGACGATCATCTGCAAGCCGTGGCCCTGGACGGTTTTGCCGCCGAACTGGCCGCCGCACCGTTGCTCAATACCCAAGGCGCGCGGGCCTGGCTGGCGATTGAAGACCCGGCCAAGCCGTGGCCACCGTTGTCAGAGGGCAAGCACAGTGCGGGACCGTTTTATCTGGTCTGGACCGATCCGCAAACGGGCAATATCAGCCCCGAGCAATGGCCGTTCGAAGTCGCGAGCATCAAGCGCATGGCCCCGGTGGCCGAGCGCTTCCCTGCCCTGCTGCCCGATCCTGCGCTGAAGGCGGATGATCCGGTAAACAAGGGTTTTGCGCTGTTTCAGAAGAACTGCCTGGCCTGCCATCGACTCAACGGCGCGGGGGATGCGCAGTTCGGGCCGGACCTGAATATTCCGTTCAACCCGACCGAGTATTTCGGCGCGGATTTCCTCAAGCGCTACATTCGTGATCCGCAGAGCTTGCGTCAGTGGCCACAGGCGAAGATGCCGGCGTTCGCGACGACGGTATTACCGGAGGGGGATCTGGAGTTGTTGGTGGGGTATTTGAAGCATATGGCGGGGCGCAAGGTGAAGCCCTGAAGACATCCCTCCCTGTCAGTGATCGTTCCCACGCTCCGCGTGGGAATGCGCCCGTGACGCTCTGCGTCACATCCAAAGCCGAACGCGGAGCGTCCGTGGAGGCATTCCCACGCAGAGCGTGGGAACGATCGGTGGCAGGTTACTGCTGTTGCACCGAAATCACCGGCGCTGGCGTCGGCGAGACAAACACCTTCGCATGCATCTGCTCGCACCCGCCACCACGACGCATGCCGCGTACCGGGCAGGCGTCGAGATAATCCAGGCCCACCGCCAGTTTCAGGTGACGCTCGGGCCGCGCCAGTTCATTGGTCACGTCGAAGCTGTACCAGGCGTCATCCAGCCAGGCTTCCGCCCAGGCGTGACTGGCCAGGTGTTCGCTGTTCTCGCTGTACAAATAGCCCGACACATAACGCGAAGGAATGCCCAGGCTGCGAGCGCAGGCGAGAAACGCGTGGGTGTGGTCCTGACAGACGCCCGAGCGCCCCGCGAAGGCCTGCGCGGCACTGGTGTCTACTTCCGTGGAACCCGGCGTGTAGGTCATGTGCTGGTTCAGGCCATGCATCAAATCGATCAGCGCCGTACGATCCCGGCGTTGTTTGCAGGCCTTCTCGGCGAATGCGCGCAGCGCTTCGTCGGCCTCGGTCAGGCGCGTGAAGCGCAGGAACGGCAGCGCCGACTGGCTTTCATGTTCGGCTTCGCGCAGTTCGTCGATGTCCACCTGCCCTCGGGCGCCGATGATGATCGCTTCGTGAGGTTCGTCCAGGGTCAGCACATGCAGAATGTTGCCGAACGGATCGAGTTGCGCGCGCACCGGGCGTGGCAGGTCGAGCTGCCAGCTGAGCACGTGTTGGCGCTCGCTGTCGTGAGGGGTCAGTCGCAGGTACTGGATGCTCGCCCGCACCTGATCTTCGTAGTGATAGGTGGTCTCGTGGCTAATGGAAAGTCTCATGCAGCCTCCAGGTAGGAACTGTGTATGGCGTTGCCCAACTGGCGCACCAGCGGGATGAACTCGGTCAGCCAGGCATGCAGGCCTTCGTCGAGGATTTCGTTGATACCGGTGTAGCGCAGGCGTGCGTCCATTTCTGCGGCCAGGCGTTGCGCGGGACGGCCGTTGGCTCCCGGCAATTGGGCGAGGATCTGGTCGATTTCTTCGGTGCAGGCCCGCAGCGATCGCGGCACGTCGGCGCGCAGCAGCAACAACTCGGCCACGTGCCGGGCGCCGGGGGCGTCGCGGTAAATCTCGGTGTAAGCCTCAAACGACGACAAGGCCCGCAGCAAGGCGCTCCACTGATAATAGGCGTGAGCCGTGCCGTCGCTGACCGCTTCGGCCTGATCGCCGGCCATTTCGTAACGGGCGTCGAGCAGACGCAAGGTGTTGTCAGCCCTTTCGATAAAGGTGCCCAGACGAATGAAGCGGAACGCGTCGTTACGCATGATGGTGCCGTAGGAGGCGCCGCGGAACAGGTGGGAACGTTCCTTGATCCACTCACAGAAACGGCTCATGCCGTAGCGACTCAAGCCCTGCTCGGCGATCCCGCGAATCTCCAGCCAGGTGGCGTTGATGTTTTCCCACATGTCAGCGGTGATTCGCCCACGCACCGCATGGGCGCTGGCTCGCGCGGCACCGAGGCAGCTGTAGATGCTCGCCGGGTTGGCCGCATCCAGGGCGAAAAAATGCAGCAGCCGTTCGGCATGCAGATCGCCGTGGCGCTCCAGGTAATCGTCCAGAGTGCCGGTGATCAGCAACGGCATGGCGAGTTCGTGCAAGCCGTCGCCACGACCGTCCTGAGGCATCAGTGACAGCGAATAACTGATGTCGAGCATCCGTGCGAGGTTTTCGGCCCGCTCCAGGTAACGCGACATCCAATACAGATCCGAGGCAGTTCTACTTAACATGACAGGCTTCCTTCAATCCTCGACCACCCAGGTGTCCTTGGTTCCGCCGCCCTGGGAGGAGTTCACCACCAGGGAGCCTTCGCGCAAGGCGACACGGGTCAAACCGCCGGGCACAACCCGGGTTTCGCGGCCAGACAATACAAACGGACGCAGGTCGATATGGCGTGGAGCGATGCCGTTTTCGACAAAGGTCGGACAGGTCGATAAAGACAACGTCGGTTGGGCGATGTACGCGTGGGGCTTGGCTTTGATCCGCTCACGGAAAGATTCGATTTCCGCCGCCGTCGCCGCCGGCCCCACCAGCATTCCGTAACCACCGGAGCCCTGGGTTTCCTTGACCACCAGTTCTGGAAGATTGGCCAGCACGTGGGACAGCTCAGAGGGATTACGACACTGCCATGTCGGTACGTTCTTCAGGATCGGCTCTTCATCCAGATAGAAACGAATCATGTCCGTGACGAAGGGGTACACCGACTTGTCATCCGCGACCCCGGTGCCGATGGCATTCGCCAGCACCACGTTGCCGGAACGGTAGGACGACAGCAGACCTGGAACGCCGAGCATCGAGTCCGGGTTGAACGCCAACGGATCGAGGAAGGCATCGTCGAGGCGACGATAGATCACGTCGACAGCTTTCGGCCCGTCCGTGGTGCGCATGAACACCTTGTCATCACGCACGAACAGGTCCGCGCCTTCCACCAGTTCGACACCCATTTCCCGGGCCAGAAATGCATGCTCGAAAAACGCGCTGTTGAAGCGACCCGGCGTCAGTACCACCACGCTCGGGTTGTCGATCGGGCTGGAGCTTTTCAAGGTGTCGAGCAACAGGTTCGGATAGTGGTCGATCGGCGCGATGCGCTGGGCTGCGAACAATTCGGGGAACAATCGCATCATCATCTTGCGATCTTCGAGCATGTAGCTCACGCCGCTGGGGGTACGAAGATTGTCTTCGAGCACGTAGTACGTGCCGTCGCCATCGCGCACCAGGTCGACGCCGGAAATGTGCGAATAGATATCGCGGTGCAGATCCAGCCCCTGCATCGCCAACTGGTATTGCTCGTTGGCCAGCACTTGCTCGGCCGGGATGATGCCGGCCTTGATGATGCGCTGCTCGTGATAGAGATCGGCAAGGAACATGTTCAATGCCTTGACCCGCTGAATGCAGCCGCGCTCGACGACCCGCCATTCACTGGCGGGGATACTGCGGGGAATGGTGTCGAAGGGAATCAGGCGCTCTGTCCCTTGCTCATCACCATAGAGCGTGAATGTAATCCCGGCACGATGAAATAACAGATCGGCCTCGCGTCGCCGTTGTGCCAAAAGCTCGTCAGGCGTTTCGGCCAGCCAACGGGCAAACTCCCGATAATGCGGGCGGACCTGGCCGCCGGCATCGTACATCTCATCAAAATAGGTGCGGATCATGCCGTACTCCTTGTCACCCGGACATCCAGACCTTCGCAAGGCCCGTGCCATCGGCATAAACGCTTTGATATCAATCAGTTGGATAATGACGTAACACACACCGCACCAATTCTGTGCGGTAAATGCCCCAACCTGATTGCCCCCGCTTCATGGCGAAGCAATGCTGTCGCCTATCAGCAGCATAGCCAGAGTTGATTTCACTGCCCGAGGGGCGATGCGGATAATCCGCGCATTCGCTGGAAAACCTGACCGAAACTTCCCTTTAGCCGCCTGCTCAGGCGGTTTTTTTTGTTTTTTTGAAACGTTATGAATCAAAAACCCAGATCAAAAGATCGCAGCCTCGTTTCACCTGTAGGAGCTGTGTAGGAGCTGTCGAGTGAAACGAGGCTGCGATCTTTGGCCTTTGCAAACCGCGAAAACGAAAACGGCCAACCCAAAGGTCAGCCGTTGCTGAGTGTTGTCACTGTTCATAAAGTTATGCGAGTAGCCCTCGTACCTCCTGCTTGACGCCCCATCCTTCGATGATACCGCCCAGAGGCTCGACCACCGCCTCGAAGTCCTGCTCAAAGTCGCCGATACCGTCGTAGGTGGCGTACATCACTTTGCTCAGTTCCAGATGCCACGCGCCGTCATCGCGCACGCTGATCTGGGCATTCAAGGATTCACCACAAAAATGACCTGCCGCCCTGCGTGCCCGCTCCTCGTCCGGGAAAATGGCGTAGAACTCGATGGGATGGAATCGTGAAAAGTCGAAACCGCCTTCTTTCATGCGGCGCAACACGCTGCTGCTGATGTCTTCTTGATAGGCTGTGCTCATGAAACGTCCCCCTCAGACTGATGGATAGACTTTCCGTATTCCCTGCACTTTCAACCGATTGGTGAGAGCGATACGGCAACAGAGGTTGCCGACGGGAAACAAGCATGTAGCTGACAAGACCAGACCTTAGCGAGTCATTCGCTGATCTCGCTTGCAGAGTAGCCCCAAGATAGAGCTGCTGCCAAGGTCTGGGTGTGAATGTGACAAGAGGTGTATCAGATCGGGGTAATACTGATGATTTCAATGCTGTTCTGGGATTTCAGGCTTTTGACGGTCGGATCATCGGTACGACCCTCCAGATCATTGAGATCCAGTTCGGCAGCGATCGGAAGGCGTCGGGCGCGAATGAGTTTGGCGGCTTGCTCGCTATTCGGGCATTCCTCGCACTCGAAGAGTTCGTCCACTGTTTCACCGTGATCATCCACGAAAGTGATTTTCCACTTTTGCATCGGTGCCTCCTCGATAAAACCCATGGATGGGCTTACTTCTATCTGGACTTTAGCCCTGATTGATCGTTCAACGGATTACCGCGTGTCGGCATGAATAAACACAGAACCTGAGGGAGCGGGCTTGCTCGCGAAAGCGGTTTGTCTGTTACATCGATGCTGAATGTGTCGACGTCTTCGCGAGCAAGCCCGCTCCCACAAGGGAAATGCGTTGTGCTTGAGGATGCAGTCAGATCCGCACGTTACCTCGTGGCCCGGCGATGGCCCAGATGATCAGGCCCAGGACCGGCAGCAGCAGGATCAATAGCACCCAGATGATTTTCATCCCGGTCTCGGCGCCACTTTTAAGCACGTTGATGATGGCCCAGATATCCAGGGCAAGAATAATCAGGCCAACCAGGCTGTTGAACGTGGAACCCATGGTGACGCTCCCGAAGAGTGGTATGCCCTCTTAGGATAGTCGGGCCTTGCGAGGGTTCCGTTTTATTACCGTTCTGGACAGCTTCAGACGTGGATTGCCACTTTCAGGGCTTCCAGCGATGGCGCTGCGGCGATGCCGACTTCGGCGCACAACTCCAGCACCCGTGGCACGTCGTTACCGTAGACCAGCACCACTTGCAGCTCGTCGTCGAGCAACTGGCTGAAGTTCATCAGCGTGTAACCGCCGTTTTCCTTGTTCATGCTGCTCATCTGCACCTGAATGCGATTGAGCGCCGTCAGGGCTTCGGTCTTGGCCAGTTGCTTGGGTTTGATGTTGAAATCGACGCCGGGGCCGAACGAAGCGACGATTTGCGCAAACAGGTCCATGTAGGTGTCAGCCTGGAACAGCACGGTTTCCGGCAAGCTGCCGACGACTACCCACTCACCCAACGGGATCGGGAAGGTGTCGTCGTAGTTGATGTCCGGATTGGCCGTCAGAAAAGCTTCTGGATCGGCGTAGGCCTGAGCCGCTTCGTCAGCGACTTTCAGGATTTCGTCATCGCTCATGCACCCGGAGCTGATTTTGCTGATGAGTTCGACGAGTGCGGCTTTCATGAGGTGGATCCTGTAGCGAGGGAGATTTGAGGGCGCGAAGGATAGCGCATTACATGTAGGAGCGAGGCTTGCCCGCGAAGAAGATGATGCGATTCAACTGGGAAACCGGGTTATCGTTCTTCGCAGGCAAGCCTCGCTCCTACGGATTTGAGGTCAGGACAGAAGTTTCTGCAATTGTGCGGTGGTATCCACCGCCCCCATGGTTTTGGCCGCGTCCAGCGCGGATACGCCGTTGGCATCCTTGGCCTTCGGGTCAGCGCCTTTACTGATCAGGTAGTCGATGATTTCGACGCGGTTGAACATTGCCGCCATCATCAACGCAGTGCGACCGTCGAAGGACGAACCTTCCACTTGCGCGCCACCTTCCACCAACGCCTTGACCACCGCCAGATCACCTTTGAATGCCGCGCCGGCAATCGGGCTCTGGCCGTTGTCGTTGCGGATTTCAGGATCAGCCTTGTGCTCGAGCAGGACCTTTACCGTTTCGACATGGCCGTGGTACGCGGCGAGCATCAGCAAGGTATCGCCCTTGTGGTTGCGCAGGTTCGGCGGCAAGCCCTTGGTCAGCAGCGCAGCCATCATGGCCGCATCGCCCTCGCGCGCTTTGTTGAACACCTGTTCGGCAAATTCAGCAGCCTCTTCAGGCGTCATCTGGCGGCTTTTGTCTGACATTGGGGACTCCACATTCGGTCAATCGGAAAAGCCGATAGTTTCCCGAGCAGTCTGGAACCTGTCACTTCTTTTTTCTCATGAATGGCCATAGCTACATTTAATAAGAGCCGCATTCAATAACGGTGCTTGCCGTCCTGGATATCCGCCAGCACCTGCTCGGTGACTTGCACGTAAGTCTGGGTACCCGGCAACCAGGCGTAAATGGGGTCATCGCCGGTTTTGTTCGGGTCGAAGGCTTCGTTCTTGAGCCGGGTTTTCTGGTATTTGAAGGTCCCGGTGGTTTCCATTTTCACTTTCACCCGTAGGAAAAGTGGCACCGCATAGGCAGGCATTTGCTGCCTGGCGAAAGCCAGTAACTCGCTGAAATCCAGGGTCGCCAGGGATTCAGCCGGCGTGATTGCTGCCATCCCGGCACGCCCGTTGGTGTTGTGGATTTCCACGCCATAAGCCACGGCTTCGGCGATCTGCGGATGTTGCAACAGGATGTTTTCGACCTCGGTGGTCGAGACGTTTTCGCCCTTCCAGCGGTAGGTGTCGCCCAAACGGTCGACAAACTGCGCATGGCCAAAACCGATGTTGCGCAGCAGATCACCGGTATTGAAGTAGCGGTCGCCCTTCTTGAACACGTCGTGGAGCACGACTTTTGCGGTCTTCTGCGGATCGGTGTAGCCGTCCAGCGGCGCCTTGTCGTCGATCCTCGCCAGCAGCAAACCCTGCTCGCCCTTGGCCACTTTGCGCATGAAACCCTTGGTATCTCGCGTGGGGGCACCGCTGTCGTGGTCGTACGCCACCAGTTCCCAGGCCATCAGGGAAAAACCGATGGTGTTGTCGAAGTTGAGGATGTTGGTGAAGCCGATATTGCCATCGCTGGCGGCGTACAGCTCGCAGATATGGTCAACGGCAAAACGCGTCTTGAACTCGCTCCACGCGCCGGGGCGCAGGCCATTGCCGATCATCTTCGTCACGCTGTGGCGACTGTCGTCGACGCTGTGCGGTTGATCCACCAGGTAGCGGCACAATTCGCCGACATAACCGAGGGTGGTCGCCCGGTATTTGCGCACGTCACTCCAGAACTGGCTGGCGCTGAACTTGCGGCGGATGGCAAACCCCGACGCCCCGCTGATTGCCGAGCCCCAGCACACGCAGAGCCCGGTGGCGTGGTACAGCGGCAAGGTGCAATAGACGACGTCCTGCGGCTGCATGTCCAGGGCAATCAGCCCGAAGCTGGCGGAGCTGCGCATCCAACGGCCATGTTTGAACACCCCGGCTTTGGGCAACCCGGTGGTGCCCGAGGTATAAATGTAGAAACAAGGATCGTCGAGAAAAACCTGCTGGCTGCTGACGGGGTTATCGCTGCACGCTTGGGCGCTAGCCGTCATCAGGTTGATGAAGCCATCGGGCGAATTGCCCGGATCACGATAAGTGTCTTGATCAGCGACAAACCAGGTGCGCGCCGCGTCGATGGACACCCGCTCGCGAACCGCATTGAAGACCGCAACCAGCTCTTCTCCGACCACGATCGCTACCGGCGCCACCAGGTTCAGGCTATGGGCCAGGGTATCGCGGGTCTGGGAGGTATTGAGCAAGGCGCTGATCGCGCCGACCTTGGCCACCGCCAATATTGTCACCAACAGTTCCGGACGGTTTTCGATAAAAATCGCCACCACATCGCCCTTGCCGATGCCTTGGGCAATCAGGTGATGGGCGATGCGATTGGCCCACTGATTGACCTGTGCATAAGTGAGCGCCACCTCGCCCTGCAGCAAGGCCGGGCCCTCGGGGTTGCGCAACGTCGCCTGCTCGAAGCTCCAGCCGAGGCCACACGGTTGGGTCGGGTCCTTGACGTTGGCGGCTTTCATGCCCTTCACCACGCGAGGAATGGCTTTGGCAATGGAAGGCAGCTTGCGGAGCATCATGCCCCAGGTAATCGTGTCGTTCAGCGTGCGGCTCATTGATGCTCCCGTTCGAGTTTCTTATTGTCGGGTGGCGTTGTTTGAGGCCGAAAATACGTCAGCGGTTCTTGAGCTGTACACGCGGTTTTTGCAATGTTTTGTATCCGGAACCCTGGCGTATCGATTGGTTCCATCGAATTCGCGACCGACCACGCAAAATGCAGGATGCACGATGGCCATTCATGCAGATTGCACGAAAGCATAGAAACACAATTTTTATAACTTATTGATTTATAAGAATTTTTAAAAAATCAGGTGCTGGCACAATCACTGCAACTACCTCTCCATGTAGCCCTTCAAAGCACTCACGGAGCTGATAGACATGAGCCTGATCCAGGAAAAATTTTCGTCGCTATTCTCCAACTTCGAAGTGACCACCCAGCCACGGCCTGACGGCGGCATTCTGCTGACCCTGCGCAGTACGGACGGCAAAGTCTTCAAACGTTCGATTTCCTACCAGCAACTGCATGCCGGCGATCAGCTGTCGTGGGTGATCAGCGCGATACGTCGTGACGTCGCCGAACAGGCCAGCGAACTGCCGCAGATCTCCATGCTGCAAAGCCAGCAACGGTTCGCCTTGCCGACCTATCACTCGGTTTAAACGTTACATCGCTACAAACAAACAGGCCGTGAGCGCTTCTGCGTCACGGCCTGAGTTGTTTCTGGCTTTGCACAACCCAGGTTACGTGGTTTACAGGGCAGAAGGCGGGAGCAACGATTGGCCTCTACTCAGTCCTCGAGACGCGGGAAGCGGCTGGCGATATCGTCGCCGGTGAAATCGGCCACCCTGCCTTCGGGGTTGTTGAACAGACGGATGGCGACGAAATGCGGGTGCTCGCCCATGTCGAACCAATGCAGCGTACCGGCAGGCACCAGGATCAGGTCATTTTTCTCGCAGAGCACGGCGTAGACGTAATCGCCGATGTGCAGGGAGAACAAACCACGGCCAGCGACGAAAAATCGTACTTCGTCTTCAGCGTAACGGTGTTCATCGAGGAACTTGGCGCGCAGTTCGGCTTTTTGCGGCTGATCGCTGTTCAAACTGACGACGTCGACAGTGAGGTAACCGCGCTCGGTCATCAATTTATCGATTTGCTCCTGATACGCGGCGATCAATTCTTCCTGGCTGGCGCCGGGCTGGATTTTCGCCGTGGCTTTCCAACGGTCGAAGCGCACGCCCTGCTCGGCCAGGGTCGAGGCGATGTCCTCGAGGTGGGTCAGGACTTTGTTTGGTATTTCAGGGCTGGAGACGTGATAAACGGACAGGCTGCTCATTCTGGGCAACTCCTTAACGGTTCATGCTTCATGGTTCGAGAGCGAGCGCGTCTTCAACTCGCACTCGAACAAAAATTCAAAGGCCTCGATCGGTCGCAGTGCGTCGCTCATGCGCCCGCCCCACGTCGATGATTTCCCGGGCGAGATAATCGCAGGCCAGGCTCATGGCCTGTCCTCTTGCATACGTGTGGCAATGATAACGGCAGCGGCGAAGGCTGCGAGACTGGCAATACTAAAGGTCAATGTGGCACCGAGGGCATTCCAGCTGTAACCGGAATACAACGCGCCCAATGCGCCGCCGGTGCCGGCCAGCGCGGCATACAACGCCTGGCCCTGGCCTTGCTGACGCGCGCCGAAGCTACGTTGCACGAACTGGATAGCAGCCGCGTGAAAGCTGCCAAAGGTGGCGGCGTGCAGCACTTGGGCGAACAGCAACACCCAGAGGAATTCAGCAAACGAACCGAGCAACAACCAACGCAACGCCGCCAGCAGGAAACTCGCCAGCAGCACCCGGCGCACCGAGAAGCGCGCAAGGATCTTGCTCATGGCCAGAAACATCAAGACTTCGGCAACCACACCGACCGCCCAGAGCATGCCGATCAGCCCACGACTGTAACCAAGTTGCTCAAGGTGCAGGGTCACAAAGGTGTAATACGGCCCGTGACTCATCTGCATCAGCGCCACGCAAGCGTAGAACGCCAACACCCCGGGGTTACGCAATTGCTGGAGGAATCCCTCCCCCGCCAACCGTTCACTCTGAACCGGTTGCGCGTTGGGTACCCACAAACTGCTGACGACGATCCCGGCCATGATCAGCACCAGCGCCACCGGATAGATGTCCAGGCTAAGCCACTCGAACAACCGGCCGAGGGCGACCACGGTGATGATGAAACCGATGGAACCCCACAAGCGAATCTGACTGTAGCGAGATGTCTGCCCCTGCAAATGCGCCAGGGTGATGACTTCGAACTGCGGCAACACCGCGTGCCAGAAGAACGCGTGCAAGGCCATGACCATTGCCAGCCACGCGTAGCTTTTGCTGACGAAAATCAGTGAGAAGGTCAGCAGCGTACAGACCGCGCCGAACCGCACGATGGCCAGCCGTCGCCCGGTGTAGTCACCGAGCCAGCCCCAGATGTTCGGCGCCACGCAGCGCATCAACATCGGGATCGCCACCAGTTCGCCAATGCGCGCACTGGAAAAGCCCAGGTGATCGAAGTACAGCGCCAGGAATGGCGCTGTCGAACCGAGCAAGGCGAAATAGAACAGGTAGAAACTGGAAAGCCGCCAATACGGAAGCGCCGTCACGTCGTCAGGCCCCGGCGGCTATGAGGCTCTGCACAAAAACTGCCTGCGCGACGAGTTTTCGTACAGACCCTGCCTCAGCCATTAAAGCTGACCCAGCACCGGAGTGCTCACGCGCACATCGACGTTCTGCCCGCGGTGACGCAGCAGGTGATCCATCAATACGATAGCCATCATCGCTTCGGCAATCGGCGTGGCGCGGATGCCGACGCACGGGTCGTGACGGCCCTTGGTGACGACCTCAACCGGGTTGCCATGGATGTCGATCGAACGGCCCGGTGTGGTGATGCTCGATGTCGGCTTAAGCGCCAGGTGCGCCACGATCGGCTGACCGGACGAGATGCCACCGAGAATGCCGCCGGCGTTGTTGCTGAGGAAACCTTCCGGGGTCATTTCATCACGGTGTTCGGTGCCGCGCTGGGCGATGCTGGCAAAACCGGCGCCGATCTCAACGCCTTTGACCGCGTTGATGCTCATCAGCGCGTGGGCCAGTTCGGCGTCGAGGCGGTCGAAGATCGGCTCACCGAGGCCCGGCATCACGCCTTCGGCAACCACGGTGATTTTCGCGCCGACCGAATCCTGGTCGCGACGCAACTGGTCCATATAGGCTTCCAGCTCCGGCACTTTGTCCGGGTCGGGGCTGAAGAAGGCGTTTTCTTCCACCGAATCCCAGGTCTTGAACGGGATTTCGATCGGGCCGAGCTGGCTCATGTAGCCACGAATGACGATGCCTTGGGTGGCCAGGTACTTTTTCGCAATTGCCCCTGCCGCCACGCGCATGGCGGTTTCACGGGCCGAACTGCGACCGCCGCCGCGATAATCGCGCTCGCCGTATTTGTGGTGGTAGGTGTAGTCGGCGTGGGCCGGGCGGAACAGATCCTTGATTGCCGAATAGTCCTTGGACTTCTGGTCAGTGTTGCGGATCAACAGGCCGATGGCGCAACCGGTGGTGCGGCCTTCGAACACGCCAGAGAGGATTTCGACTTCGTCGGCTTCCTGGCGCTGGGTGGTGTGGCGGCTGGTGCCGGGCTTGCGGCGGTCCAGATCGCGCTGCAGATCCTCAAGGGAAATCCCCAGGCCCGGCGGGCAGCCATCGACAATGGCGACCAACGCCGGGCCATGGCTTTCGCCCGCAGTGGTGACAGTGAACAGCTTGCCGTAGGTATTGCCGGACATGCGGGACGCTCCGTGAAATCGAAACTGAAATACGTAATGCGCGCCAGTATACGCAGGCTACCCGACTAGTTCATCCTCGAACCTTATGGGTGCTTGCGAGTCCAACCGGCACCTTGTTGATGATGGCGTGATGATGCTGCGAGTTCTAGCCTTGAGCCTTACCTTGTTTACCGGCTTTGCACAGGCCACTGTCCTACAACGTCCCATCACATTGGACACGGGCAGCGGTGAGCTTTTCGGCTCGCTGTTGCTGCCCAAGTCCGACACGCCAGTGCCGGTTGTCCTGATCATTTCCGGCTCCGGTCCTACGGATCGTGACGGAAACAACCCCGACGGCGGACGCAATGACAGCCTCAAACGGCTGGCCTGGGTGCTGGCCAAACACAACATCGCCAGCGTGCGCTACGACAAACGCGGCGTGGCGGCGAGCCTGGCTGCGACTCCAGACGAACGTAATCTGTCGGTGGAGGCCTATGTGGCCGACGCCGAAGCCTGGGGCCACAAGCTCAAAACCGATCCTCGTTTTGGCAAACTGATTTTGCTCGGCCACAGCGAAGGTGCGTTGATCGCTAGCCTGGCGGCGCCGAATGTCGATGCCGCAGCGGTAATTTCCATGTCCGGCAGCGCCCGGCCGATCGATCAGGTACTGCGCCAGCAATTGAGCAATCGCCTGCCGCCACCGTTGATGCTGCGCAGCAATGAACTGCTCGACAGCCTCAAGGCCGGCCACACCGACGACAACGTACCACCGCAATTGCAGGTGATTTTCCGCCCCAGCGTGCAGCCGTATCTGATCTCACTATTCCGCCAAGACCCGGCGGCGGCCTTCGGCAAATTGAAAATGCCGGCGCTGATCATCCAGGGCAGCAACGACATTCAGGTCGGCGTGGGTGACGCCAGAGCACTCAAGGCCGCAAAACCGGACGCCGAACTGGCGCTGATCGAAGGGATGAACCACGTGATGCGCATCGTGCCCAACGATGTGAAGCGGCAATTGGCCTCCTATAAAGATCCGCAATTACCACTGGCGGCCGAACTCGGCGCGCGAGTCCTCGAGTTTATTGACGGACTTCGCGCCAGTTAACCGAGGTCAGGGGACGTTCTCAACTAGTTTTCACGCCGCGCCGGGCCCGCTTTAAGGCGACAACGCGGCGTGAAAACTAGTTGAGAACTCCCCCTAGCCCTCCAGTCCTGAAAAAAACGGCCGATAAGCCTTTGTCGCCAGCGCACTGGCTGGCGGCAAGCAGGGCTTGGACAGGATCTCGCCGTTATGACTGATACCCAGACTTCACCCGACACCACCGCTGAAAAAGACGCACCGCCAGCGGTCGAGCTGCCGTGGGCGGACGTCCACGTCGAGCACCATAAAATGCTCCGCCTGGCGCCGCTGCAAACCGACCGCAACACCGGTGGGCGGCCGTTGCGCTTTGTCGAATTCGGTTACGCCGAACGCAATAGCAAGGAACACAGCCTGCTGCGCATGACCATCAAGCTGCCGGGCCAGCGGGTGCGCAAAGAACAGAATCATCTGGATGTCTGGGTTGATCACGCTGCCAAACGCGTGCATTTCGGCCCGGAAAGTGGCTTGCAGATCGAGCCGATGAACCGTGGCATCGGGCGTTATATGGCCGCTCAGGGCATTACGTGGGCGAAGAAAAGATGGCCCGCCTACACCGTCGACGGCACTGACCTGAACAACAAGGATGCGCTGAACGAAGACACTCGCCTACGCCGCGATCACTTTCTGCGGGTGCACGGTTTTGACGTGGTCTACGCCGACGCCCAGCATTTGAAGGGCAGCGTTAAAGAGGTGTCGGTCGGTGATTTGCTCGGCGACTGGAACAGCGAAAAGTTGCAGCAGGTAGAAATCCTCGAAGCTGCGCAGATGCTCCAGCAAGCCGAGCAGAACCTGGCGGAACAGGAAGTCAAACTGAAGAAGCACGAAGAAAAAGTCAGCAAGTACAAACGCGAAGACGCCGGGCTGCGTTTTACCATTACCTGTCTGGTGGCGTTTGCGGTGTTTCAGGCGGGGTTGTTGATCTGGATTGCTACGCACCGCTGAAGGTTTTAGACCGCGGCGCGGCCATCGCGGGCAAGCCTCGCTCCCACAGGTTTTGTGTTGTGCCCAATTGATCTGGCACACACAAAACCTGTAGGAGCGAGGCTTGCCCGCGAAGGCTTTCTCAGGTCAGACGCGAGAAGCGAACAACGCCTGATGATCGCGGCACTGCTCCGCCGTCAGCATGAACACCCCATGCCCACCGCGCTCGAACTCCAGCCAGGCGAAGTCGACTTCCGGGTACAGCGCCTCGACGTGAACCTGGCTGTTACCCACCTCGACAATCAGCAAACCTTTCTCGGTCAGATGATCCGCCGCTTCGGCGAGCATGCGGCGCACCAGGTTCAAACCGTCGTCGCCACAGGCCAGGCCCAGCTCCGGTTCGTGCTGATATTCGTCCGGCATGTCGGCGAAATCTTCCGCATCGACGTAGGGCGGGTTCGACACAATCAGGTCGAAACGTTGACCCGGCAAGCCATCAAAACCATCGCCCTGAACGGTGAACACCCGCTCATCGACACCGTGGCGCTCGATGTTCTGGTTCGCCACTTCCAGCGCTTCGAACGACAGGTCGGCCAGCACCACTTCGGCGTTCTGAAACTCGTAAGCACAGGCGATGCCGATGCAACCGGAACCGGTGCACAGGTCGAGAATGCGCGCAGGTTCGGCGCCGAGCCACGGTTCAAAACGCTTTTCGATCAGCTCGCCAATGGGCGAACGCGGGATTAGTACGCGCTCGTCGACAATGAACGACATGCCACAGAACCAGGCTTCGCCCAGCAGGTAAGCGGTCGGAATGCGCTCTTCGATGCGACGTTTGAGCAGGCGCTGCAAGTTGACCAGTTCGTCCTCTTCCAGATTGCAGTCGAGGTAGCTATCAGCGATTTCCCACGGCAAGTGCAGCGCACCCAACACCAGTTGACGGGCTTCGTCCCAGGCGTTGTCGGTCCCATGGCCGAAAAACAGATCCTCCCCATGGAAGCGGCTGACGGCCCAACGGATATGGTCACGCAGGGTACGAAGTCGGGAAGTGATCACGGGGCAAACTCCAGAAAAAACGACTGACGATTCTAACAGCCAAAAGACGCCACGACGACGCAGGAAAAACACCGGACCAGATGTAGGACTCTTCTATTTTTTCAGCAAGCTATTGAACAGAACGAGTATCTTGACAAGGCTGCGACCCAACAACGGCGGTGCCTACGATGGTAGCGATTCACAGAAGCGCTCAGCCAGAGGACAATGTCGCAAAAGCCCCACCCGAAGGAGCCCCAGAATGTCCGTTCCAAAAACGATGTTTCAACTCAGCGGCCGTGGTTATGCAGCGGCCAATCTGGGTCATGCGACCCTCGTCATCATCGATGCCCAGAAAGAATACCTCAGCGGCCCCTTGGCCCTGAGCGGCATGGATGCTGCCGTCGCGAACATCAAGCAACTGGTGGCCGCTGCCCGTGCAGCCGGTCGGCCGATCGTGCACGTGCGCCACCTCGGCACCGTCGGTGGGCTGTTCGACCCGCAAGGCGAGCGCGGTGAGTTCATCCCGGGCCTGGAGCCACAGGGCGATGAAACCATCATCGGCAAATTGCTGCCGAGTGCGTTCCATGGCACCGAACTGCTGGAGCGCCTGCAGAATCTCGGCTCGTTGGACCTTATCGTCTGCGGCTTCATGAGCCATTCCAGCGTCAGCACTACCGTGCGCGCCGCGAAGAACCTGGGCTTTCGTTGCACATTGGTTGAAGACGCCTGTGCGACTCGCGACCTGCCCTACAAGGGTGGCGTCCTGAGCGCCGAGCACGTTCAGCACACCGAGATGGCGATCATGGCGGACAATTTCGCCACCCTCGCCCAGACCCGCGAACTGATCTGATCGACCGTCGATGAGCGGTCCATGCCGCCGCTCATCCGCAAAAGCCTCTCATTTGCTGTAATTGCCCTAGCCTCAGGAACATCCCGGTCAACTCCCGGTCGAAGGGCCGATACCCATTGAGGAAGGTCGGAATGAAGTTATCCGATGGTTTTGATGCACGCCGCTTGCGGCCCAAAGGCCAAAGCAACTGGCGTTTTCGCTTCGGCGCAGCCATTGCCGCTCTGCTGGCGATGTGCGGCGTGCTGCTGGTGATGGCAGGTGCCGCCAGCCTGCTCGGCCAAGCGCCCGCCCTGGGCGAGTTGAATACCAACCGGGTCGGTTCAGCAGTGATTTTGGCGATTGGCCTGTTTGTGCTGTACATCGGGGTGTGGCTGTGGCGCCGCTGCCGCCGCCGTTCGCGTCAATCGCAAGAGCTGAACATATCCCCGCATTTGATGAAAAAACACGACTGAGCCGAACGCCACGCGTTTTGTCGCGCCCCATTCGCTTCGACTTGGGTAAACTGGCCGCCCTTCGCGGAGGCTGACATGCAAGACGACGATTTTTCCCTGTTCAAAAGCGCGATCCAAGGCGTCAAGCCGATCAAGCACGATCGCGCCGAAACCGGCAAACCCAAGGCCGACCGCGCGCAAATCGCCAAGCTGCGCCAGGCCGCCACCGTGCGCACCGATGCCACCACCGTTGATGGGCTGTCCGATCAGTTCGTCATTGATGTCGGCCCCGAAGATGAGCTGATGTGGGCCCGCGACGGTGTCCAGGAAAGCCAGATGCGCAAGCTCAAGATCGGACAGATTCCGTTCGAAGGCAGCCTCGACCTGCATGGCATGAACGTGGAAAAGGCCCGTGAGACCCTATGGGCCTTTCTGGCCGAAGCGACCAAATTCGAAATCCGCTGCGTACGTGTCACCCACGGCAAAGCGGTGCGCCTGGACGGCAAGCGGCCGATGATCAAAAGCCACGTCAACACCTGGCTGCGCCAACATTCACAGGTGCTTGGCTTCACCTCGTGCCAACCGAAACACGGCGGCGCCGGAGCGGTTTATGTGATGCTCAAACGCACCATGATGGAAGGTCGCGACGAGTGATGCCGTCGCTTCACGCTTGCAGCGCCGTGTCCGTCACCGTACCCTTGCCCTTTGCGTAAAATCCCACAGGTAGTTTCATGTCCCTGGAACAGAATTACACCGAGATTCTCGGCCAATTGGGCGAGGACGCCTCCCGCGAGGGCCTGCTCGACACGCCAAAACGTGCCGCCAAAGCCATGCAGTACCTTTGCCGCGGTTATGAACAGACACTGGAAGAGGTCACCAACGGTGCCTTGTTCAGCTCCGACAACAGCGAGATGGTGCTGGTCAAGGACATCGAGCTCTACTCGTTGTGCGAGCACCACATGCTGCCGTTCATCGGCAAGGCCCATGTTGCCTACATCCCGAGCGGCAAGGTCCTGGGGCTGTCGAAAGTCGCGCGGATCGTCGATATGTATGCCCGCCGCCTGCAGATCCAGGAAAACCTCAGCCGCCAGATCGCCGATGCGGTCCAGCAGGTCACCGGCGCCCTGGGCGTTGCGGTGGTGATTGAGGCCAAGCACATGTGCATGATGATGCGCGGTGTGGAGAAACAGAACTCGACGATGATCACCTCGGTGATGCTCGGCGAGTTCCGCGAAAACGCGGCCACCCGCAGCGAGTTTCTCAGCCTGATCAAGTAACTTGCAGCACGAAGAAAACCGGCACTGATCGCCGGTTTTTTTTCGCCTGCGAAAAATCAGGTAAGCTGCGCGCCTTCCTACATTCGCCCCGTGAGGCTTACAACGTGTTCGTCAAAGCGCTTCGTGTCGGCCTCGGCCAACTGATCATCTTCATCGACTTCATCACCCGTCCGGGCAAAAAACAACGCCCTGCCGAAGCTCAGGCTCAGGTCAACACGGCCGCCAAGGACCTGACCCTGTATCAGTTCCACGCCTGCCCGTTCTGCGTGAAAACCCGCCGCACCCTGCGTCGCCTGAACGTTCCTGTGGCCTTGCGCGATGCCAAGAACAACGAACAGGATCGCCAGGCTCTGCTGGAGCAAGGTGGCAAGATCAAGGTGCCGTGCCTGCGCATCGAAGAGAATGGCCAGACCACCTGGATGTATGAATCCAAGGTGATCATTGATTATCTGGATAAGCGGTTTGCTGCGGTCTGAGGTTTTGTGGTGTTTCGACCGGCGCCATCGCGGGCAAGCCCGCTCCCACAAGGATTTGTAGAGTAAATGGGATCTGTGTTTAAAACAGATCCACTGTGGGAGCGGGCTTGCCCGCGATGACGCCAGACCAGCCACCACAAACTTCAGACAAAAATAAACCGGCCCATGGGCCGGTTTATTTTTTTCTGCATCCTCTCAAGCCGCTTCTGCCGCCTGGGCCTCGCGCACCACCGTCGCCAATCGCTTAAGCCCTTCGTCCAGTCGCACCGGGTCGATGTGGCTGAAGTTCAGGCGCAAATGCCCCGGATTGCTGTCCGGTTCGGGGAAAAACGGTTCGCCCGGCATAAACGCCACATCCGCCGCCAGCGCAGCCTTGAGCAGCGTGCGCGTATCCAGCGGCTGCTTGAGCGTCAGCCAGAAAAACAACCCGCCCTGCGGCACGTTCCACTGCGCCAGATCGGAAAAGTGCGTTTCCAATGCCGACTGAAACGCATCCCGACGAACCCGATAGAAGTCGCGCAACTCACCCAGATGCTGTTGGTATTTCTCAGTGCCGATCCATTGCAACGCTTGCCATTGTCCGATGCGGTTGGTGTGCAGATCGGCCGATTGCTTGAGCCGCAGCAAGTGCGGAAACAGGTCTGGGCTGGCGATCAGGTAACCGACCCGCAAGCCCGGCAACAGGGTTTTCGACACGGTGCCGGTGTAGATCCAGCTGGCTTTGTTCAAGCGGCTGACGATCGGCGTGGCACTGCCGCCGTCGAAGGTCAGTTCGCGGTAGGGTTCGTCTTCGATCAGGGTTACGCCGAACTCGTCGAGCAACGCCGCCACTGCATCGCGCTTAGCCTCGCTGTAGCGCACTGCCGACGGGTTCTGAAACGTCGGAATCAGGTAGATGAACGCTGGCTTGTGTTTTTCCAGACGGTTACGCAGTTGTGCCAGGTTCGGGCCATCGGCTTCCAATGGGACGGTGATGCAGTCGGCGCCAAACAGCTGAAAAATCTGCAACGCCGCCAGGTAGGTCGGTGCTTCGAGCAGAATCTCGGTGCCTTTGTCGATGTAGAGCTTGGCCGCCAGATCGAGGGTTTGCTGGGAGCCGCTGACCACCAGCACCTGACTCGCCTCGCACGGCACACCCAACGCTCGGGCTTCGGCCGCCAGCGCCTCACGCAGCGCCGGCTCGCCTTCGCTCATGCCGTATTGCCCCATGGACAGCGGCATGTCCGCCCACTCGACTTTCGGCAACATGGCTTCGGCCGGCAAGCCGCCGGCGAACGACATCACTTCCGGACGCTGGGCGGCGGCGAGGATTTCACGGATCAAAGAACTTTTAAGGCGCGAGACACGTTCGGAAAAAGCCATGGGGTCACCGGTAGCGAGGCCTGAGGAAAATGAGTCAAACTGGTTGACCGAAATTACGACAGACCGAACGGATACGTCAACATGCTTGACCTTAAAAACCCCAGCACTCAGCAACAAGCCATGGAAGCGTTTTTCTTCGGTTACCAGGCGTTCACCGCCAAAGCCGACGAAATGCTCGAGCGTCGCGGCTTGAGCCGGGTGCATCAACGCATCGTGTTTTTCATTGCCCGCTACCCTGCCCTCAGCGTCAAGGAGTTGCTGGCGTTGCTCGGCGTGAGCAAGCAGGCGCTGAACATTCCGCTGCGTCAGTTGGTGGAAATGCATTTGGTGAACAGCGTCGCGTCCGAGACCGACAAGCGTAAGCGGCTGCTGGAACTGACTGCGGAAGGCGCGCGGTTCGAGCAGTCGTTGCGGCGTGAGCAGGTGAAATTGCTCGAGCGGGTGTTTGCCGAGGCCGGGGAGACGGCGGTGAATGGGTGGTTGGCGGTGAATCTCGCGTTGGGTAAAGCCCAGGTCTTTCCAAGCTGATCGTTCCCACGCTCTGCGTGGGAATGCATCCCGTGACGCTTTGCGTCACATCAACGGCGGACGCAGAGCGTCCATGGCGGCATTCCCACGCAGAGCGTGGGAACGATCGTCTATAGCCGATATATCCCGATCAACAAACTTTTCGTCTACAAAATCAAAAACATTATTTGCTTTATTTGTATACAAAAGCATAATTCGCTTCGTGCGAGTTCCTGACCATCAGGTCAACAAATTCGCAAGTACCTCAAAGGGTCGCTGCCGCCCTCATGGGTCCGGCCCTGGAAATAACAATAAAACTCTTGAGGAGTACTCGCTGTGGAAAGCCGCAAATCCGAAGCCCCGACGCTGGAACTCTCGCCGCCATTACACAATGGCTGGCTGGAGCGCATCTTCAAACTCAGCTTGCACGGCACCACGGTGAAGACCGAGCTGATCGCCGGTCTGACAACCTTCATCACCATGGCTTACATCATCTTCGTCAACCCGAACATCATGGCCGATGCCGGCATCGACCACGGTGCGGCGTTCGTCGCCACCTGCATCGCCGCCGCGCTGGGTTGCCTGCTGATGGGCCTGTACGCCAACTGGCCGGTCGGCCTGGCACCGGGCATGGGCCTGAACGCGTTCTTCACTTACACCGTGGTCGGCACCATGGGCTACAACTGGGAAACCGCCCTCGGTGCGGTGTTCGTCTCCGGTGTGTTGTTCATGTTCCTGACCTTTTCCCGGATTCGCGAATGGTTGCTCAACAGCATTCCAGTGAGTTTGCGCTTTGCCATGGGCGCCGGCGTGGGCCTGTTTCTGGGGCTGATCGGTTTGAAAACCGCTGGCATCGTTGTCGATAGCCCGGCCACTCTGATCAAGCTTGGTTCCCTGCGCGAACCTGGCCCGTTGCTGGCGGCCATCTGCTTTCTGATGATTGCCGTGCTCAGCTACCACAAAGTGTTCGGCGCGATCCTCATCAGCATCATCACCGTGACCCTGGCCGGTTGGGGCCTGGGCCTGGTGCACTACGAGGGCATCATGTCTGCCCCGCCGAGCCTGGCACCGACCTGGATGGCCATGAATGTCGCCGGCGTATTCAACGTCAGCATGATCAGCGTGGTACTCGCTTTCCTCTTCGTACACATGTTCGACACCGCCGGCACCCTGATGGGCGTCGCCCAGCGCGCCAACCTGGTGAACGCTGACGGCCGGATCGAAAACCTTTCCCGCGCCATGAAAGCCGACAGTGCTTCCAGCGTATTTGGTGCGGTGGTCGGTGTTCCGCCAGTCACCAGCTATGTGGAAAGTGCCGCTGGCGTAGCAGCGGGTGGTCGGACTGGTCTTACCGCTGTGACCGTAGGTGTGCTATTTATTGCCGCAATGTTTTTTGCACCGCTGGCTGGCATGATCCCCGCTTATGCAACCGCCGGTGCGCTGATTTATGTGGCGATGCTGATGATGGGCGGCATGGCGCATATCGAATGGGACGAAGCCACCGACAGCATTCCGGCGATCGTTACCGCGATCATGATGCCGCTGACCTTCTCGGTCGCCGACGGAATCGCGCTGGGCTTTATCACTTACGTGGTGCTGAAGGCTTTCACCGGTAAACACAAGGAAATTTCCGTCAGTTTGTGGGTGCTCTGCGCGATCTTCATCGCCAAGTTCATTTTCTTGTAAGCCGTCTACGTTTCAAAAACAGTGCTTCAAAACAGCCTCACCCCATCGGGTGAGGCTTTTGCATATAGGGAGGAAAGTGATGAGTCTGGAAACCTGGCTGCTGTTCAGCGGCGCTGCGCTGGTGGTGATCCTGATCCCGGGACCACTGTCGTTGCTGATGATCAGCAACAGTCTGAATTACGGTTTGCGCCGCTCTTACCCGGCGTTTCTGGGCGGCGTGATTGCGTCGATCTGTCTGCTCAGTGCTTCGGCGCTTGGCTTGGGTGCATTGTTGCTGGCGTCGGAACAGCTGTTCAGCGCCCTGAAAATCGTCGGTGCGTTGTACCTGTTCTATCTCGCCTGGCAGAGCTGGCAGCAATCGCGTCAGCCCTCCCAAGGCGCCGAAGTGCCCCAGGCTGCGCCGGTGCCGCGCTTTCGTGCACTGTTCGGGCGCGCGTTCATGCTCGGCGCGAGCAATCCGAAAGACATTTTGTTCTTCGCCGCTTTTCTGCCGCAGTTTTTGAGTGCTGAGCAACCGTTCCTGCCGCAGTTGCTGGTGATGATTGCCACCTGGACCGTGCTGGATTTGCTGTGCAAGTTGGCTTATGGGCTGGGGGCTCACGGCGCGGCGCGGTATTTGCGCAGCGGCAATGGGCAGAGCTGGTTTAACCGGGTGAGTGCGGGGTTGTTCAGTGGTGCGGGTGCCGCTTCATTGTTAAGCCGCTAAAGTCAAAGACATCGCTAGCAGGCTAGCTCCCACATTGTGATCTGCACCCAATAAGTTGGATATCAATCCTGATTTTTGGGATTTGCGGCGTTCACAAATCCCTGTAGGAGCTAGCCTGCTAGCGATGGCGTCAACCCAGTCACCACTTTCCCACAGGCAAAAAAAAGCCCGCAGTGTGAGCGGGCGAAAGACCAAAGAAGCTATATGCGCAGTCGCTTCTCGGAGGAGGCAGCTGCTTGGGGGATCAACTGCCTCGGTATGTGGAATAGCTATACGGCGAAATCAACAACGGCACGTGGTAGTGATCCTGTTCCGCAGAGATGCCGAAACGCAGCACCACCACATCCAGAAACGCAGGCTCGGGCAGCTGAACCCCACGGGTGCGGTAGTAATCACCCGCATGAAACTGAAGCTGATAAACCCCGGACCGATAGTCATCACCTTGCAGCAGCGGCGAATCGACACGGCCATCGCTGTTGGTAATCGCAGTGGCGACCAATTCCAGCTGCGAACCTTCAACGCGGTACAACTCGACCTTGATCGAGCTGCCCGGGCAACCGTGTGCAGCGTCCAAAACGTGTGTAGTCAAACGTCCCATTGATTCTGCGCGCCTGCCTGCGTGGAGCAGTCAGACCTCGCGCCTCCCGAAGTCAGTTGAAAAGGAGACCGCACCGTTTCGGAGCACGAAAAGCTGCGGCGAGCGACTGATTAAGACACTTTTCATAAAAATTGTACACAATAAAAACGACATTTTTACCACTACCACCGCCATTCAGGGTTTGTCAGCGAATCTTGCGCCGAACCATAAGATCAGAGGACCTCCTATCCATTAGCTGACCAGTCAGGCAGGTTTCTTGCAGTACCTTTCAAAGTGGATAGCCTATGAAAAATGCAAAAAAACAGGCTTACAAAGTGAATATAAAGTTGTATACAATCAACCCATCGCTGTGACGCCAGCCTGCCCTCTCATCGCCAGGCCGCCACACACACCCTGACTTTGAACAAGTCGACACGAACAAGAAGGAAGACTGCAGTGAGCGCTGACTATCCACGCGACCTGATCGGTTACGGCAGTAACCCTCCTCACCCACACTGGCCGGGCAATGCCCGCATCGCGCTGTCCTTCGTGCTCAACTACGAGGAAGGTGGCGAGCGCAATATCCTGCACGGCGATAAAGAGTCCGAAGCGTTCCTCTCGGAAATGGTCTCGGCGCAGCCGCTGCAAGGCGAGCGCAACATGAGCATGGAATCCCTTTACGAGTATGGCAGCCGTGCCGGCGTCTGGCGGATTCTGAAATTGTTCAAGGAATTCGACATCCCGCTGACCATCTTCGCCGTGGCCATGGCCGCCCAGCGCCACCCGGACGTGATCCGCGCCATGGTCGATGCCGGCCATGAAATCTGCAGTCACGGCTACCGCTGGATCGACTACCAGTACATGGACGAAGCGCAGGAACGCGAGCACATGCTCGAAGCGATCCGCATCCTCACCGAAATCACCGGCGAGCGCCCTCTGGGCTGGTACACCGGTCGCACCGGCCCGAACACCCGTCGACTGGTGATGGAAGAAGGCGGTTTCCTTTACGACTGCGACACCTACGACGACGACCTGCCCTACTGGGAACCGAACAACCCGACCGGCAAGGCGCATCTGGTGATCCCCTACACCCTGGACACCAATGACATGCGCTTCACCCAGGTCCAGGGCTTCAACAAGGGCGACGACTTTTTCGAATACCTCAAAGACGCGTTCGACGTGCTGTATGCCGAAGGCGCCGAGGCACCGAAGATGTTGTCGATCGGTCTGCACTGCCGGTTGATCGGCCGTCCGGCGCGTCTGGCCTCGCTCAAACGCTTTATCGAATACGCTAAAAGTCATGAACAGGTGTGGTTCAGCCGCCGCGTCGACATCGCTCGCCACTGGCACAAAACCCACCCGTTCCAAGGGGCCGCGAAATGAGCACCTTTCAAACCATCAAACCGTCGAGCCTGAGCCGCGACGCGTTTGTCGCCGCCTTCGCCGACATCTACGAACACTCGCCATGGGTGGCCGAAAAGGCCTTCGACCTGGGCCAGGACGCTTCGATCGACGAGATCGAAACCCTGCACCAGCGCATGAGCGACATCTTGTTGAGCGCTGATCACACAAGCCAACTGGCCCTGATCAACGCTCACCCGGACCTGGCCGGCAAAGCCGCCGTCCAGGGCCAGCTTACCGCTGCCAGCACTGAAGAACAGTCTGGCGCGGGTATTCACCAATGCTCGAGCGATGAGTTCCAGCGCTTCACCGAGCTGAACGACGCCTACAAGGCCAAGTTCAAGTTTCCCTTCATCATGGCGGTAAAAGGCAGCAACCGGCATCAGATCCTCGCAGCGTTCGAAACGCGCATTCACAACTCGGTCGACACCGAATTCAAATGCGCGCTAGCGGAGATCAACAAGATCGCGTTGTTCCGATTACTGACCCTTTAGCGAGCAGCCCTTGTGAAAAAAGCACCCAGGGCTCCTGCAAGCATCCCAAGCCAACTAATTAAAGGCAGACAAGAAGAATGAAAGCTTACGCCGTACCTTTCGAGAAGTTCGTCAACCTGGCCGACGCCCGCCTGGGCACCAAGATCATCTCGGTCACCGATGACTGGTTCGCCGACGCCAACCGTCTGTTCCAACCGACCCCGGCGGTGTGGAAAGAGGGCGTGTTCGACGACAACGGCAAGTGGATGGACGGCTGGGAGTCGCGCCGCAAGCGCTTCGAAGGCTACGACAGTGCGGTGATCCGCCTGGGCGTACCGGGCTCGATCAAGGGCGTGGACATCGACACTTCATTCTTCACCGGCAACTACCCGCCATCTGCTTCGCTGGAAGCCTGCTTCCTGGCCTCGGGCGAGCCCGACGAAAACACCCAGTGGACTGAAGTGCTGTCAGCCGTCGAGCTGCAAGGCAACAGCCACCACTACCACGAAATCAACAACGACCAGGCCTTCAGCCACCTGCGCTTCAACATCTACCCGGATGGTGGCGTGGCCCGTCTGCGTGTGTACGGCATTCCGTTCCGCGACTGGTCCGCTGTGGGCGACAACGAACAAGTCGACCTGGCAGCAGCCCTGAACGGCGGCCGGGCGCTGGCCTGCTCCGATGAACACTTCGGCCGCATGAGCAACATCCTCAACCCGGGCCGTGGCATCAACATGGGCGACGGCTGGGAAACCGCACGTCGTCGCACGCCGGGCAATGACTGGGTGATCGTCGCGCTGGGCCATGCCGGCGAGATCGAAAAAGTCATCGTCGACACCCTGCACTTCAAGGGCAACTACCCGGACACTTGCTCGATCCAGGGTGCATTCGTGAAAGGCGGCACCGACAGCCAGATCGAAACCCAATCGCTGTTCTGGCGCGAACTGTTGCCAAGCCAGAAGCTGGAAATGCACGCCGAACACACCTTCGCCGAGCAGATCAAGGCGCTGGGCCCGATCACCCACATCCGCCTGAATGTGTTCCCGGATGGTGGTGTGAGCCGCCTGCGGGTATTGGGCAAGGTCGCTAAATAAGCGGTGAGGCCATTCGCGAGCAAGCCCGCTCCCACATTTGAAATGCATTCCCCTGTGGGAGCGGGCTTGCTCGCGAAGACGCCAGAACAGACAACACAGAACTTAACGAAAAGAAGACCAGCATGCGCACACTGATGATTGAACCGCTGACCAAAGAAGCCTTCGCCCCTTTCGGTGACGTGATCGAAACCGACGGCAGCGATCACTTCATGATCAACAACGGTTCGACCATGCGCTTTCACAAACTGGCGACGGTGGAAACCGCCACGCCAGAGGACAAGGCGATCATCAGCATTTTCCGCGCCGATGCGCAGGACATGCCGCTGACCGTCTGCATGCTGGAGCGTCATCCGCTAGGCAGCCAGGCCTTCATTCCGCTGCTCGGCAACCCCTTTCTGATCGTGGTCGCGCCACTTGGCGATGAACCTGTATCAGGCTTGGTCCGCGCCTTCGTCACCAACGGCAGGCAGGGCATTAATTACCATCGCGGCGTTTGGCACCATCCGGTGCTGACGATCGAAAAGCGGGATGACTTCCTGGTGGTTGATCGCAGTGGCACAGGCAATAACTGCGATGAGCATTTTTTCAAAGAGGATGAGCGTTTGATCCTCGCCCCCCACCAATAAGAGAAGGTCTGATCACTCGACGACAGAGTGACAGGCGAGAGGTAAAGACTGTGGAAGCACATCTGTTGGAATGGCTGAACCTGAGCGTGCGCTGGGTTCACATGATTACTGGCGTGGCCTGGATCGGCGCGTCGTTCTATTTCGTCTGGCTGGAAAACAACCTCAATCGGGTCAACCCGAAAAACGGGCTGGCGGGCGATTTGTGGGCGATCCATGGCGGCGGTATCTACCACCTGGAAAAATACAAACTGGCTCCACCGACCATGCCGGACAACCTGCACTGGTTCAAATGGGAAGCCTACTTCACCTGGCTGTCGGGGGTCGCGCTGCTGTGCGTGGTGTTCTACTCCAACCCGACGCTCTACCTGCTCGCTCCGGGCAGCAGCCTGACCGGCCCTGAAGGTGTTCTGCTGGGCATCGGTTCGCTGTTCGTCGGCTGGTTCGTCTACTCCTTCCTCTGCGACTCGGCCCTGGGCAAACGCCCTGCCCTGCTCGGTGTCATCCTGTTCGTGCTGATCATTGGCGCCGCTTACGGCTTCAGCAAAGTGTTCAGCGGTCGTGGTGCGTACCTGCACGTCGGCGCGATCATCGGCACCATCATGGTTGGCAACGTGTTCCGCATCATCATGCCGGCCCAACGCGCATTGGTGGCGGCGATTGCCGAGAACCGCACGCCCGATCCGGCGCTGCCGGCCAAAGGCTTGCTGCGTTCGCGGCACAACAACTATTTCACCTTGCCGGTGCTGTTCATCATGATCAGCAACCACTTCCCGAGCACTTACGGCAGCCAATACAACTGGCTGATCCTGGCCGGGATCGCGGTGCTGGCGGTGTTGGTGCGTCACTACTTCAACACCCGTCATGACAGCCACAAGTTTGCCTGGACCCTGCCCGCTGCGGCGGTCGGCATGATCTGCCTGGCCTACGTGACCGGGCCGGCGCCGATGTCCAGCGCACCTGAAGTGGCCAAGGCGCCCGGCACCATCGAGTATCAGCCGCTGCCGGAAACCGCCCTCGGCGGTGGCAAGAAACCGGCTGAAGCTGCACCGGCGGCAGCCCCTGAAACTGCACCCGCCCAGGCATCCAATGCCGGTCCTGCCTTCGACAAGGTGCATGACGTAATCCAGGAACGCTGCACGGTCTGCCATTCGGCCAAACCCACCAGCCCGCTGTTCAGCGCGGCACCGGCGGGCGTGATGTTCGATACCCCCGAGCAGATCAAGCTTCAGGCCCCGCGCATCCAGGCCCAGGCGGTTGCCAGCCAGATCATGCCATTGGGCAACATCACCCAGATGACCCAGCAAGAGCGCGACCTGATCGGTGCGTGGATTGTTCAGGGAGCTCAAACCCAATAAGCAACACCCCGTTGTGGCGAGGGGGCTTTTGTGGCCACAGCAAGCCCCCCGCCACAGGTCCACTTGAAACAAAAATCACAAGAATAAAAAAGATCCGAGGTGTTGCATTCCGAACTGCCACACCCACCCGCACTGACCCACTAAAAGACACACACCCTTGTGGGAGCGAGCCTGCTCGCTCCCACAAGGGTGGCTGCCTGCGCCTCAAACAATAAAAACAAAAGAGAGCAACAGATGATTCGGATAAAAACCAGCGCGCTGTTGGGCTCTGGCCTGTTGGCCGCGAGCCACGCCATGGCCGAGGACTTACTGCTGTGGCAAACCAACAGCCTGAGCTACCTGTACGGCAAGAATTTCGTGGTCAACCCGTCGATCCAGCAGACGGTGACGTTCGAACACGCCGACAGATGGAAGTACGGCGACAACTTCCTGTTCATCGACAAGATCTTCTACAACGGCGAAGAAGACCGCAATAAAGGGCCCCACGCCTTCTATGGCGAATTCAGTCCGCGCCTGTCCTTTGGCAAGATACTCGACCGTCGTTTCGAGTTTGGCCCGATCAAAGACGTATTGCTGGCCCTGACGTACGAGTACGGCGAAGGCGACAGCGAGGCATATCTGATCGGCCCGGGGTTGGATCTGGCAGCACCGGGTTTCAACTATTTCACCTTGAACTTCTATCGTCGCCAGACCGAAGGCCCACGCCCCGGTGATGGTGTCTGGCAGATCACTCCCACCTGGTCCTACAGCGTTGCGCTAGGCAATTCGAACCTGTTGATCGATGGCTATCTGGACTGGGTGGTGGACAACGATCACAACGCACGCGGCACTTATCACGCCAACTTGCACATCAATCCGCAGATCAAATACGACTTGGGCAAAGCGCTGGGCTGGGGCGAGAAATTCGTCTACGTCGGCACCGAATACAGCTATTGGAAAAACAAGTACGGAATCGAAAACAGCGCCAACTTTGACACTCACCAAAACACCGCCAGCCTGCTGGTAAAGGTGCACTTTTAAGATGGCCCGCAACCGTGCCCGATACCTGTCAGCGGTGCTCTGTTGCGGGGCACTTGAGACCTGGCCAAGGAGTCAGTATTCTCCGCGCCCGCCCGAATCCGCTCTAAAAAAAAGCGCGGATTTAATTCCTGACCAGAAAGCCAACTTATCCCGGCTCTGGACAGCACCAAGGCCTCTCGAATTGACGCTCAATCGACTGTTTTCAAACAGCCGAACGGGCGTTTTTTGGCTTTTCGAAAGCCTTGGCTCAGCTCTTGCTAACAGCACTAAAGCTGACCGACTGGATTGTTTTTTACAGCAAAGAAAAAGGCGCCACACCAGAGTGCCGACCTTAGAAAAAAAACGTGGAACCACCTACTTTTTTGGAGCAACCGAATGAAACGTACGTGCACCAGCCTGATGCTCGCGGGATCCTTGCTGGCCGGGGGCCAGGCAATGGCCGGCGACTTGCTGCAATGGCAGAACAACAGCCTGACTTACCTCTATGGCAAGGACTTCCAGGTCAACCCGCGCATTCAGCAAACTGTCACCTTCGAGCATGCCGATGCCTGGAAATACGGGGACAACTTCGTGTTCGTCGACAAGATTTTCTACAACGGCGAGAAGGACTTCAACGCCGGCCCGAACACCTATTACGGCGAAATCAGCCCGCGCTTGTCGTTTGGCAAAATCTTCGACCAGAAACTGGCGTTCGGCCCGATCAAAGACGTGCTGCTGGCCATGACGTATGAGTTCGGTGAGGGCGATACCGAGTCCTACCTGATCGGTCCGGGTTTCGACCTGGCGATTCCCGGGTTCGACTACTTCCAGCTGAACTTCTACCAGCGTCACACTGAAGGCAGCCGTGCGGGTGACAACGTCTGGCAGATCACCCCGGTTTGGTCCTATACCATTCCCGTGGGCGATTCGAACATCCTGATCGATGGTTTCATGGACTGGGTGGTCGACAACGACCAGAACAGCAAAGGCACCTACCACGCCAACCTGCACTTCAACCCACAGATCAAATACGACTTGGGCAAAGCCCTGAACATAGGCGAGAAGCAGTTGTACGTCGGTGTCGAGTACGACTACTGGTCAGACAAGTACGGGATCAAGGACAGCCAGTACTTCAAGACCGATCAGAGCAACACGAGCTTCCTGGTGAAGTTCCACTTCTAATCTTCACTTTGTGTGGCGTATGAAACGACGCCTTCGCGAGCAAGCCCGCTCCCACAATGGATTTGTGTCGATCACAGAATCTGCGATCATCACCGATCAAATGTGGGAGCGGGCTTGCTCGCGAAAGCCGCACCACAAATCTCAAGCCGGAACCGCAGGCTCCACCAACCCCAGAAACCGACACAACTCATCGCGCTTGGCCAACGCATCGCGTCGCCCCAGATCGATCAACTCGCTGCAATATCCCGCCTCGAACAGCAGATAACTCAATACCCCTGCCCCACTGGTCTTGGTCGCCCCCGGCCCGCGCAAAAACAGACGCAAGGCCGCCGGCAATTCCTGGCGATGCCGCGCCGCAATTTCATCGATCGGCTGACTCGGTGAAATCACCAGCACCTCCACCGGCGCTGCTCCCAATGCCCGACTCGGCGCGCCGTCGGGCAGCAGATGGCTGAACTGATTCAGACGCTGCAGCAACTCGATGTCACTTTCCAGGCTGTCAATGAACGTACTGTTGAGCATGTGCCCGCCGATTTGGGCCAGGGTCGGCTGCTGACCTGTGTAGGCACGTTGCAGCGGCTGTTGCGGGTCGACCCCGCGCGGGTTGCCGCTGACACCCACCACCAGCACGCGACTGGCCCCCAGGTGCAGGGCCGGGCTGATCGGTGCCGATTGACGCACCGCGCCATCGCCGAAATACTCTTCGCCGATTTTCACCGGCGCAAACAACAACGGAATCGCCGAACTGGCCAGTAAATGTTCGACGCTCAATTGGGTCGGCACGCCGATTCGCCGATGGCGCAACCAGGATTCTATGGTGCCGCCACCCTGATAAAACGTGACGGCCTGACCGGACTCATAGCCAAACGCCGTGACCGCCACCGCCTTCAATTGCTTTTGCGCAATGGCCTCGGCAATTCCGGGCATGTGCAGTTTTTCGTTGAGTAAACCGCGCAGCGGCGAGCTGTTGAGCAGGGCCACTGGCACCGGGGCGCCAATGCCCATCAAATTGTGACTGACAAAACGGGTGGCTTGATGGATCACCCCCGGCCAGTCGCTGCGCAATACCAGATGGCTGCGGAAACCTTGCCAGAAGGCAGTCAGACGCTGAATCGCGCCGCGAAAGTCCATTGCCCCACTGGCCAGGCTGACCGCGTTGATCGCGCCAGCCGAAGTACCGACGATCACCGGAAACGGATTCGCCGCGCCTACCGGTAGCAGCTCGGCAATCGCCGCCAGCACGCCCACCTGATAAGCCGCCCGAGCCCCGCCGCCGGAAAGTATCAACCCTGTAACCGGTTCAGCAGAACTCATCGCAACACTCCATGGTGCTTAAAGGGATCGGTGACTCAACCGCGTTTGGCGTACAGCTTCGCCTCACCCGGTGGACGGGTCTTGAAGCGGCGATGCGCCCAGAGGTATTGCTCCGGACACTCACGCAAAGCACTTTCGACCCACTGGTTGATCCGAATGCAGTCAGCTTCTTCCGTCTCGCCGGGAAAGCCCTCGAGCGGTGCATGGATCACTAACCGATAACCGCTGCCATCCGCCAGGCGTTCCTGGGTGAACGGCACCACCAGCGCTTTGCCCAGCCGGGCGAATTTGCTGGTGGCGGTAACGGTCGCCGCCTGAATCCCGAACAGCGGCACAAAGATACTTTGCTTGGCGCCGTAGTCCTGATCCGGTGCGTACCAGATCGCTCTGCCGGCCCGCAGCAGTTTGAGCATGCCGCGCACGTCGTCGCGCTCCACCGCCAGCGAGTCGAGGTTGTGCCGCTCGCGGCCACGACGCTGGATGTAGTCGAACAGTGGATTCTTGTGTTCGCGGTACATGCCATCGATGGTGTGCTGCTGACCGAGCAACGCCGCGCCGATCTCCAGCGTGGTGAAATGCACAGCCATCAGAATCACGCCCTTGCCGTCGCGCTGGGCCTGCTTCAAATGCTCCAGGCCTTCGACATGGGCCAGTTTCGCCAGACGCTTGCGCGACCACCACCAGCTCATGGCCATCTCGAAGAAGGCGATGCCGGTGGAGGCGAAGTTTTCCTTGAGCAGACGCTTGCGCTCGGCAGCGGACTTTTCAGGGAAGCACAGCTCAAGATTGCGCTTGGCAATGCGCCGTCGGTCGCCGGCCACTCGATACATCAAGGCACCCAAGACGCGACCGACCGACAGCAACGCCGGATATGGCAACTGCACAATCAGCCACAACAGCCCCAAGCCACACCACAGCGGCCAGAAACGTGGAGAAAGAAATGCTGTTCGAAAACGCGGGCGATCCATTAAAGGTTCCGTCAAGACAGTGGCCGCGCATTCTACATCGTTCGACCCGGCTTGCGGCCTGCGGGCGTTCTCGTTATAAGTCTCGGCACTTTTAGTGACAAGCCGTTGTATGCCGACCATGAGCCAAACCGAACCGCTAGACCAAGATCCCGTGTTCCAGTTGAAGGGCAGCATGCTTGCCATTACGGTGCTGGAACTGGCCCGTAACGACCTTGAGAACCTTGATCGGCAACTGGCCGCCAAGGTCGCCCAGGCGCCCAACTTCTTCAGCAATGCGCCGTTGGTCCTGGCCCTGGACAAACTTCCGGCCAGCGAAGCCTCGGTCGATCTGCCGGGGCTGATGCGCATCTGCCGCCAGCATGGCCTGCGCACCCTGGCGATCCGTGCCAGCCGCATTGAAGACATTGCCGCCGCCATCGCCGTCGATCTGCCGGTGCTGCCGCCGTCCGGCGCCCGTGAGCGCCCGCTCGACCCGCACGAAGGCACTGTTGCGAAAAAACCGGAAAAACCACCGGAACCGACCATTAAACCGACCAAAATCATCACGTCGCCCGTACGCGGTGGCCAGCAGATTTATGCCCAGGGTTGCGATTTGGTGGTGATTTCGTCGGTCAGCCCGGGGGCGGAACTTCTCGCCGATGGGAACATCCATGTATACGGCGCGATGCGCGGTCGTGTCTTGGCCGGCGTCAAAGGTGACACGAAAGCCAGGATTTTCTGTCAGCAAATGACCGCTGAACTGGTCTCCATCGCTGGCCACTACAAGGTTTCCGAGGATCTGCGTCGTGATCCATTGTGGGGCGCGGGCGTACAAGTCAGCCTGTCGGGCGACGTGTTGAACATCATTCGGCTTTAACGGATACTGCCGCATTTTCCAAGCATCTCTAAAACGTAGCGAAAACGGCTCAAACGAAGTAGGAAAAAGGCCAAAAGCAGTGTTTACCGGGGGTAAACGCCGCTCAGAACCGGATTCCAGCCAAGGCTGTCCGACTGCAGTAGTTTTTCAAGAGATGTTTTTCAGGGGCTAAACGTCCTTTTTCCTTAGGGGTAAAACACCTTGGCCAAGATTCTCGTGGTTACATCCGGCAAGGGTGGTGTGGGTAAGACCACCACCAGCGCCGCTATCGGTACCGGCCTCGCTCTGCGCGGTCACAAAACAGTTATCGTCGACTTCGACGTCGGCTTGCGTAACCTCGACCTGATCATGGGTTGCGAGCGCCGCGTGGTGTATGACTTCGTCAACGTGGTAAACGGCGAAGCCAACCTGCAACAGGCTCTGATCAAAGACAAGCGTCTGGAAAACCTCTACGTACTGGCCGCCAGTCAGACTCGCGATAAAGACGCGCTGACTGTCGAAGGCGTCGAAAAGGTCCTGATGCAGCTCAAGGAAGACTTCGAATTCGTGGTCTGCGACTCTCCGGCGGGCATCGAGAAAGGCGCCCACCTGGCCATGTACTTCGCTGATGAAGCGATTGTAGTGACCAACCCGGAAGTCTCCTCCGTACGTGACTCGGACCGCATGCTGGGCCTGCTGGCCAGCAAGTCCCGTCGTGCCGAAAACGGCGAAGACCCGATCAAGGAACACTTGTTGCTGACCCGCTACAACCCGACACGCGTGAGTAACGGTGAAATGCTCGGCGTCGAAGACGTCAAGGAAATCCTCGCAGTAACCCTGCTAGGCGTGATTCCGGAGTCGCAAGCCGTCCTCAAGGCCTCCAACCAGGGCGTACCTGTGATTCTCGACGATCAGAGCGACGCCGGTCAGGCGTACAGCGATGCCGTTGATCGCCTGCTGGGTAAAACCGTGGACCATCGTTTCCTCGATGTCGAGAAGAAGGGATTCTTCGAGCGACTTTTTGGAGGTAGGTAATGAACCTTTTTGACTTCTTTCGTGCCAGTAAAAAGGTCAGCACCGCGTCGGTAGCGAAAGAGCGTCTACAGATCATCGTGGCGCATGAACGCGGCCAGCGCAGTACGCCGGATTACCTGCCAGCCTTGCAGAAGGAACTGGTGGAAGTGATCCGCAAGTACGTCAATATCGGGTCCGATGACGTGCACGTCGCTCTGGAAAACCAGGGCAGTTGCTCGATCCTGGAACTCAATATCACCCTGCCAGATCGCTGAGTCGATCCGGCGGGAGCCACGGCGGCTCAGGCTCTTACGCACTCCGTAGGAGCGAAGCTTGCTCGCGAACACAGGCAACTCGGTCTATCTGACAGACCGAGTTGACGCATTCGCGAGCAAGCTTCGCTCCTACAGGACGCGGGGCCTGAGCCGCCGTTGGCGTTTGTTACGAGGCTGTTTTAATGCCGTTGTCCAACATCCGCATCATCCATCAGGACGCCGCCGTACTGGTGGTCGACAAGCCGACCCTGTTGCTCTCCGTCCCCGGCCGGGCCGATGACAACAAGGACTGCCTGATCACGCGCCTGCAAGAAAACGGCTACCCGGAAGCGCGAATCGTCCATCGGCTGGACTGGGAAACGTCCGGTATCATTCTGTTGGCCCGTGACCCGGACACTCATCGCGAGCTGTCTCGGCAATTTCACGACCGCGAAACCGAAAAAGCCTACACCGCCCTGTGTTGGGGACAACCGGAACTGGACAGTGGCAGCATCGACCTGCCCCTGCGCTACGACCCGCCGACCAAGCCACGCCATGTGGTGGACCACGAATTTGGCAAGCACGCCTTGACCTTCTGGCGTGTGCTGGAGCGTTGTGGCGACTGGTGCCGCGTCGAACTGACGCCGATCACCGGCCGCTCTCACCAGTTGCGCGTGCATATGCTCTCCATCGGCCACCCACTGTTGGGTGACGGGCTCTACGCCCATGAGCAAGCCTTGGCTGCCTGGCCACGACTTTGTTTGCACGCCAGCATGCTCAGCTTCACTCATCCCCAGACGGGCGAACGCCTGCGCTTCGAGTGTCCTGCACCGTTTTAACGGTCAATGAGCAACCTGTGGGAGCGGGCTTGCTCGCGAAGAGGGAGTGCCAATCGACATCTATGTCGACTGATACACCGCTTTCGCGAGCAAGCCCCACACAAGGAGATCTCTGGCAGGCACAGATTCGAGTGCACCCCAGCAGCAGTCCACCGCCAATTCTGTGACCAATACGTTAAACTGGCGCCACTGCTGTCTGGAGTTTCTTATGCGCGAAGAGTTGAACCAAGGCCTGATCGACTTCCTCAAGGCCTCCCCTACCCCGTTCCATGCCACTGCCAGTCTTGTCCAGCGCCTGGAAGCGGCCGGTTTCATGCGCCTCGACGAACGTGAGCCATGGACCACTGAAGCCCATGGTCGTTACTACGTCACCCGTAATGACTCTTCGATCGTCGCGTTCAAAATGGGCCGTCATTCGCCCCTGCATGGCGGCATCCGTCTGGTCGGCGCGCACACCGATAGCCCATGCCTGCGGGTCAAACCCCAGCCGGAACTGCAACGCCAGGGCTTCTGGCAACTGGGTGTCGAAGTCTATGGCGGTGCACTGCTGGCACCGTGGTTCGACCGTGATTTGTCTCTGGCCGGTCGCGTAACCTTCCGCCGCGACGGCAAGGTCGAGAGCCAGTTGATCGACTTCAAGGCACCGATCGCGATCATCCCGAACCTGGCCATTCACCTCAACCGTGAAGCCAATATGGGCTGGGCGATCAATGCCCAGACCGAATTGCCGCCGATCCTCGCGCAATTCGCCGGTGACGAGCGCGTGGACTTCCGCGCCGTGCTCACCGATCAACTGGCCCGCGAACACGGCCTGAACGCTGACGTAGTGCTCGATTACGAGCTGAGCTTCTACGACACCCAAAGCGCAGCGGTCATTGGCCTGCATGGCGATTTCATTGCGGGTGCGCGCCTCGATAACTTGCTGTCGTGCTACGCCGGCCTGCAAGCTTTGCTGACGACCGAAACCGACGAAACCTGCGTACTGGTCTGCAACGATCACGAAGAAGTCGGTTCCTGTTCGGCCTGTGGCGCCGACGGCCCGATGCTTGAGCAAACCCTGCGTCGTCTGTTGCCCGAAGGGGACGAATTCGTACGGACCATTCAGAAATCCCTGCTGGTTTCGGCCGACAACGCCCACGGCATGCACCCGAACTATGCGGACAAGCACGATGCCAACCACGGCCCGAAACTCAACGCCGGCCCGGTGATCAAGGTCAACAGCAACCAGCGCTATGCCACCAACAGCGAAACCGCCGGGTTCTTCCGCCATTTGTGCATGGCCGAAGAAGTGCCGGTGCAGAGCTTCGTGGTACGCAGCGACATGGGCTGCGGCTCGACCATCGGCCCGATCACCGCCAGCCACCTGGGCGTGCGCACTGTGGACATCGGTTTGCCGACGTTCGCCATGCACTCGATCCGTGAGTTGTGCGGCAGCCATGACCTGGCACATCTGGTCAAAGTGCTGAGCGCGTTTTACGCCTGCCGCGAATTGCCGTAGTCCGAGCGAATCGCAATCTGTGGGAGCGGGCTTGCTCGCTCCCACACGGATTGCGCTGCTTCTGACTCACTTCTGACTCACATCACCACCGCTCATCCGAAAGCCGCCTAGACTTGCAGTACCCCTCTCCGACAAGGCTGTCACCATGATCTCGTTGTCTTCGTTCCACGCCATGCTGATCCCGATTCTTTCCGGGATGATCATGCTGGCCATCGGCTTCAACTTTCGCGACAAGAATGCCGGTGTGTTCGCGATATGGGTTGGCATGCTGATGATCCTCGCCACTGTGATCTACAAGATCCTCGCCAAACTCAACGAATAAATCCTCGCGCCTGGCTCGCATTGATTTGACGGGCTCGCCAAGTGATGTGCAGGTGAATGTGTGTCCTACACCACATCCACCCCGACATGAATCGCATCATGGCGCCAGAACTCCAGGTCACAATCGATCAGTCGTTGATGCTGATCGTAATTGACCCGGGCAATCCGCAACCCCGGGCTGCCCACCGACACCCGTAAAGCCGCCGCGGCGTCCACCGACAACGCCGTCGGCACAATCTCGAAGCGCACCCGCCCGTAATGCAAGTCGTAATGCCGTGCATACAGTTCGGTCATCGACTGATTCAGGTCGAAGTCCAGAATCCCCGGGAAAAACTGCGGGTTCAGGTAGTGCTCCACATACAACACCAATCGCCCGTCAATCCGTCGCGAACGGCAGATCTGAATCACGCTCGACAGCGCCGGCAACTGCAACCAGGCACACACCGCCGCCGATGCCGGTTGCAAACGGGCCGAGATCACCTCGGTGGACGGCACTCGCCCCTGCGCACTGACCATCGCGTGAAAGTGGCTGCGCTGCATCAGGTTGTAAGCCAGCCTTGGTGGCGACACAAACCAGCCGCGCCGCTCCTCGCGATAAATCTGGCCCTGGGCCTCCAGCTGCAATAAAGCCTCACGCACGGTGATCCGCGTGGTACCGAACAACTCACTGAGCTTGCGCTCTGCCGGCAACTTGCTCCCCGGCGCCAACAGACCATGGTCGAGCTGTTCTTGCAGAACCTGCCCGATGGCTGTCACCGCTTTGGTGGTCTCGATGCGCATCAACGTTACCTATCTGGACTAGACCAGCACTGATTCAGGGCAGAACCGTGATTCAAATCGGTTCCTTCAACTGCCTGCAAGCCTAGGCACTGCATATGACTGACAGATGACAAAGCCGCCGAACGGTTGCGCCAGACACCTGCAATTTTATGGCCAAGTCCCTTTCATATCAGCTCTTTAGCCATGGTCTACGCTTATCTCGCACCCCGCGTATCCGAGCGCAGAAAATTCAGGCCGACCGGTCGTCGACATCAAAATGTCATCCAACCCGCCTAAATTGGCTCAGGTATTGCTGACCTAGACCAACACAACCGCAATCGCAGCGTTGAAAACGCCCAAAGGAGCTTCGGATGAAACAGTTTTTCCTGGCATCACTGTTAGGCTCGACCATTGCCCTGTGCACCACCGCCATGGCGGCGGATGATCTGAAAACCCTGGAAGCCGCTGCGAAAGCGGAAGGCGCAGTCAACAGCGTCGGCATGCCCGATGACTGGGCCAACTGGAAAGGCACCTGGGAAGACCTGGCCAAGAAATATGGCCTGAAACACATCGACACCGACATGAGCTCGGCCCAGGAAATCGCCAAGTTCGCCGCCGAAAAAGACAACGCCACGGCCGACATCGGCGACGTCGGTGCCGCGTTCGGCCCGATCGCGGTCAAGCAAGGTGTCGTGCAACCTTACAAACCCACCACCTGGGAACAGATTCCGGACTGGGCCAAGGACAAGGACGGTAACTGGGCGCTGGCCTACACCGGCAGCATCGCATTCATCATCAACAAAAAACTGCTGCACGGTTCTGAAGCGCCGACCAAATGGGCCGACCTCAAGACCGGCAAGTACAAAGTCTCTATCGGTGACGTGAGTACTGCAGCCCAGGCGGCCAACGGTGTACTGGCCGCCGCCCTCGCCAACGGTGGTGACGAGAAAAACATTCAGCCAGCCCTGTTGCTGTTCGCTGACATCGCCAAGCAAGGGCGCCTGTCCATGGCCAACCCGACGATCGCCACTATGGAAAAGGGTGAAATCGAAGTCGGCGTGGTCTGGGACTTCAACGGTCTGAGCTACAAGGCCAAGATGGCGAACCCGGATGACTACATCGTGCTGATTCCGTCCGACGGCTCGGTGATTTCCGGTTACACCACCATCATCAACAAATACGCGAAGCACCCGAACGCCGCCAAGCTGACCCGCGAATACATCTTCAGCGATGCCGGCCAAATCAACCTGGCCAAAGGCAACGCCCGTCCGATCCGCGCCGAACACCTGAAGCTGCCGGAAGAGGTCAAGGCCAAACTGCTGCCTAACGAGCAGTACAAAAAGGTCACGCCGATCAAAGATGCCGATGCATGGGAAAAGACCTCCAAGTCGCTGCCGCAGAAGTGGCAGGAAGAAGTCATTATCAATATGCCGTAACACGGTAGATCCCCATTCGGGGATCTGATGGAGATCCAATGTGGGAGCGAGCCTGCTCGCGATGAGGGACTGTCAGCCAACATCAATGTTGAATGTCAGACCGCTATCGCGAGCAGGCTCGCTCCCACAAAGGATTGGTTGCGTACTTGAATCATCTGTTTTTGCGGAGTCCCAGCCCCTATGAAGCACAACGTCATCCTTGTCGTGCTCGACGGCCTCAATTACGAAGTCGCGCGCCACGCCATGGGGCATCTGCAGGCTTACGTTGGCGCAGGACGCGCGGCACTCTACAAGCTGGAGTGCGAACTGCCGGCCCTGTCCCGACCACTTTATGAATGCATCCTGACCGGCGTTACGCCAATCGTCAGCGGTATCGTTCACAACAACGTCTCACGCCTGTCCAACCAGCGCAGCATCTATCACTACGCCACCGACGCCGGCCTGAAAACCGCCGCCGCGGCCTATCACTGGGTCAGCGAGTTGTATAACCGTTCGCCGTTCGTGGCCGCGCGGGATCGGCACACCGACGACCCCGAACTGCCGATCCAGCACGGTCACTTCTACTGGAACGACCACTACCCGGACTCGCACCTGTTCGCCGACGCGGAAAACCTGCGCCTGCGCCATGCGCCGAACTTTCTATTGGTCCACCCCATGAACATCGACGACGCCGGGCACAAGCACGGCCTCGATACCCCGCAGTATCGCAACAGCGCTCGCTCGGCCGACATCATCCTTGCCGATTACCTGCAAGGCTGGCTCGACGCCGGTTACCAGGTGCTGGTGACGGCTGACCACGGCATGAACAACGACCGCTCGCACAACGGCCTGCTGCCCGAAGAACGCGAAGTGCCGCTGTTCGTCCTCGGCGATGCCTTCAGCTTCAATCAAAACGCCGCGCCGAAACAGACCGAAATCTGCGGCACCGTCTGCGAACTGCTGGGCGTGCCCCACGACAAACCTGTGTGCCAGGAGCTGCTCAAGTGAATGCCATGACCCGCGGTAAATGGCTGGCCGCTTTGTGCCTGGTGCCCTTCGCGATTTTCTTCTTCGTGTTCCAGATCGCCCCGCTGCTCTGGGTAATGATCAACAGCCTGGAATCGGAAGAGTTCGGCTGGGGCCTGGCCAACTTCAGCAAAATCTTCAATTCGAAGTTCTATCTGCAGGCGATCCAGTACAGCCTCGAGATCAGTTTCTGGTCCAGTGTGTTCGGCATCATCATCGCCGTACTCGGCGCCTACTCCTTGCGCCGGGTCGACTCGAAACTGCGCAACTTCGTCAATGCCTTCGCCAACATGACCAGCAACTTCGCCGGCGTGCCCCTGGCCTTTGCGTTCATCATTTTGCTGGGCTTCAACGGCACCTTCACCATCATGTTGAAACAGGCGGGGATCATTCAGGACTTCAACCTGTACTCGAAAACCGGTCTGATCATTCTCTACACCTACTTCCAGATTCCCTTGGGCGTGCTGCTGCTCTACCCGGCTTTCGATGCCCTGCGCGAAGACTGGCGTGAGTCCGCCGAGTTGCTCGGTGCCAATGGCTGGCAATTCTGGCGACACATCGGTTTGCCTGTGCTGACCCCGGCGCTGCTGGGCACGTTCGTGATTCTGCTGGCCAACGCCCTCGGCGCGTATGCCACGGTCTACGCCCTGACCACCGGCAACTTCAACGTATTGCCGATCCGCATCGCGGCAATGGTTTCCGGCGACATTTCCCTGGACCCGAACCTGGCCAGCGCCTTGGCCGTGGTGCTGGTGGCGTTGATGACCTTGGTGACTATCGTGCATCAGCTGCTGTTGAAGAGGAGCTACCATGTCTCGCGCTGAACTGGGCCCCGTCGGTGTCTATCACCGCGTCGTGGTGTACTTGTTGTTTGCCATTCTCCTGTTGCCGCTGCTCGGAACGCTGATCTACTCGATCTCCAGCAGTTGGTCCGCGACGATCATGCCCAGCGGTTTTACCTTCAAGTGGTACCTCCAGCTGTGGAGCGATCCGCGCTTTCTCGACGCATTCGGTCAGTCCTTGCTGGTCTGCGTCGGCTCGCTGATTCTGTCGGTGGTGCTGATTCTGCCGCTGCTGTTCGTGGTGCATTACCACTTCCCGAAACTCGACGCATTGATGAACATCCTGATCCTGCTGCCCTTCGCGGTGCCGCCGGTGGTGTCGTCGGTGGGGTTGTTGCAGCTCTATGGCTCGGGGCCGTTCGCGATGGTCGGCACGCCGTGGATTCTGATTGGTTGCTACTTCACCGTGGCGCTGCCGTTCATGTACCGGGCGATCACCAATAACCTGCAAGCGATCAACCTGCACGACCTGATGGACTCCGCGCAACTGCTCGGCGCCAGCACTTGGCAAGCGGCATTCCTGGTGGTGCTGCCGAACCTGCGCAAGGGTTTGATGGTGGCGTTGCTGCTGTCGTTCTCGTTCCTGTTCGGTGAGTTCGTGTTCGCCAACATCCTCGTCGGCACCCGCTACGAAACCCTGCAGGTCTACCTCAACAATATGCGTAACAGCAGCGGCCACTTCACCAGTGCGCTGGTGATCTCCTACTTCTTCTTTGTGCTGGTTCTGACCTGGGCGGCCAATATCTTGAACAAGGACAAAAGCGAATGAGCTATGTCAGCGTCCAACACCTTCAGAAAAATTACTCTGGAACTACCGTATTCAGCGACATCAACTGCGAAATCAAGAAAGGCGAATTCGTCACGCTTCTCGGCCCGTCCGGTTGCGGCAAGTCCACCCTGCTGCGTTGCATCGCCGGCCTGACCTCGGTGGACGGCGGCAAGATCCTGCTGGAAGGTCAGGACCTCGTCCCACTGAGCCCGCAAAAACGCGGGATCGGCATGGTGTTCCAGAGTTATGCGCTGTTCCCGAACATGACCGTGGAGCAGAACGTCGCCTTCGGTTTGCGCATGCAGAAGGTCAACGCGGACGACAGCCACAAGCGCGTCGCCGAAGTGCTGGCACTGGTGGAGCTCAATGACTTCGCCGCCCGTTACCCGCATCAACTGTCCGGTGGCCAGTGCCAGCGTGTCGCCCTGGCTCGCTCGCTGGTGACCCGGCCTCGGTTGCTGTTGCTGGATGAGCCGCTGTCGGCGCTAGACGCGCGGATTCGCAAGCACCTGCGCGAACAGATCCGTCAGATCCAGCGCGAACTCGGTCTGACCACGATCTTCGTCACTCACGATCAGGAAGAAGCCCTGACCATGTCTGACCGAATCTTCCTGATGAATCAAGGAAAGATCGTACAGAGCGGCGATGCCGAAACCCTCTACACCGCGCCAGTCGATGTGTTTGCCGCAGGCTTCATCGGCAACTACAACTTGCTGGATGCCGACAGCGCCAGCAAGCTGTTGCAACGACCGATCACCCATCGCCTCGCCATTCGCCCGGAAGCTATTGAACTGAGCCTGAACGGCGAGCTCGATGCGCAGATTCGCAGCCACAGCCTGTTGGGCAACGTCATTCGCTATCGGGTCGAAGCCCGGGGCGTGGAATTAGTGGTGGATGTGCTGAACCGTTCGGCAGCCGATTTACATCCTGATGGTCAGCGCCTGGCACTTTCCATCGATCCGACGGCCCTGTGTGAGGTAGCCTGATGACCTTGCTGATGTTGAAGAGAGAACTGCACTGATGGCCCTGGCAATTTTTGATCTGGACGAAACCCTGATCCACGGCGACTGCGCCACCCTCTGGAGCGAGCAAATGGGTCGCCTGGGCTGGGTCGATCCCGAGTCGTTCATGCGTCAGAACAACGAACTGATGGACGCTTACAGCCACGGCAAGTTGCGCATGGAGGAGTACATGACCTTCAGTCTGGAACCGATGATCGGTCGCACGCCGCAAGAGGTCGAGCACTTGGTCGCGCCTTGGGTAGAAGACTTCATCGAGCCGATCATCTTCAGCGACGCCACCAAAGCCATCGCCGCCCACCGCAAGGCCGGCGACCGGATCCTGGTGATCTCGGCCTCGGGCACGCATTTGGTCAAGCCAATTGCCGACCGGTTGGGCATCGACGAGATTCTTGGCATCGAGCTGGAAGTGGCCCACGGGGTGTATAGCGGTAATACCGTTGGCACGTTGACCTACCGCGAAGGCAAGATCACCCGGTTGCTGGAATGGCTGGATGCCGAAGAGGAAAATCTGGAAGGTGCAAGTTTCTATTCCGACTCACGCAACGATTTGCCGCTGCTGCTGAAAGTGGACTTTCCGCATGTGGTGAATCCGGATCCGGTGCTGCTCGAACACGCCGAAAAGGCCGGTTGGCCAATCCATATCTGGAAGTAACCCCGCCCCACTGCTCATTCCCACGCTCCGCGTGGGAATGCAGCCCGGGACGCTCCGCGTCCCAGAAGCGGACGCAGAGCGTCCATTGAGGCGTTCCCACGCGGAGCGTGGGAGCGATCATCCCTAAACCAGGCTTTCGTCAATCATCAACACCAGTTTGCCCGACACCTTATTGGTCGCCAGTTCCGCAAATGCCGCTTCGGCATCCTTGATTGCAAATGTCCTGGCCAGTTGCGGGTTCAAACGCCCTTCGGCAAACAGCGGCCAGACATGCTGGCCGAGATCGCTGAACAAATCGGCTTTGAACTGCTCATCGCGGTTGCGCAAGGTTGAACCCAGCAGTTGCACACGTTTGGCCAGTACCTGCGCCAGATCCAGCTGCGCCTCGCGACCGCCCATCAAACCGATCAGCACCCAACGACCATCGCGAGCCAGCAGCTTGAGGTTCAACGCCGCGTAGTTGCCACCCACCGGGTCGAGGATCACGTCGAACGGCGCAAGATCATTCAAGCTGTCCAGATCGCCGTTGCGCACCACTCCACCCTGTGCGCCCAACGCTTCACAGTAGGCCAGACGCTCGGCGGAACCGACGCTGACCCAGCACGGGTTACCAAACGCCTTGCACAGCTGAATGGCAGCTGAACCGATTCCACTGGCCCCGGCGTGCAGGAGAACTTTCTCACCCGGTTTGAGCGCAGCCAGTTGAAACAAATTCAGCCAAACGGTTGCATACACTTCCGGCAACGCGGCCGCCTCGGCCAGGGACAAACCTTCGGGAACCGGCAACACATGCCGTCCGTCGACAACTACCTCTTCGGCCATCCCACCCCCGGCCAGCAAGGCGCAAACCCGATCACCGACCTGCCAGGAAGAGCCCGGACCGACCTCGCTGATCACCCCGGAACACTCAAGACCCAGTACTTGACTGGCTCCCGGCGGTGGCGGATAAAGTCCTGCTTTCTGTAACAAATCGGCGCGATTGAGTCCTGCTGCCGCCACCCGGATGCGAACTTGTCCTACATCGCACGTAGGACTCGGCTCTTCAACCCACTCCACTCGCCCCTCAACGCCTTGCAATGCTTTCACAGTGCCTCCATAGTGAGTCTGGACTGAGCCCGAAGCTGTAGCGCCGGGCTTTTTGCATTATGCGACCGGTCCTTGTGGATCCGGCGACTTCAAAGACGGCCTAATATGCGTTATCAATTGTCCCCGCGTCGAATCAGCATGAAGCATCTGCTCCCCAGCACCGCCCTCGCTCTTGTCATTGGTCTCGGTCTTTTACCGATGTCGAGCAATTCGTTCGCAGCCAACAGCTGGGACAAGCTTCAGCCCGATCGTGACGAAGTAATCGCCAGTCTGAACGTCGTCGAATTGCTCAAGCGTCACCATTACAGCAAACCACCGCTCGACGATGCACGCTCCGCGATCATCTACGACAGCTATATCAAGCTGCTGGATCCCTCGCGCAGCTACTTCATGGCCAGCGATATTGCCGAATTCGACAAATGGAAAACCCAGTTTGACGACTTCCTCAAAAGCGGCGACCTGAACGCCGGGTTCACCATCTACAAGCGCTACCTGGACCGCGTCAAGGCGCGTCTGGACTTTGCCCTTGCCGAGCTGAACAAGGGCGTCGACAAGATCGACTTCACTGCCAAGGAAACCTTGCTGGTCGATCGCAAGGATGCCCCTTGGCTCAAGACCACTGCCGAGCTGGACGACCTGTGGCGCAAACGCGTCAAGGACGAAGTGCTGCGGATGAAGATCTCCGGCAAAGAGTCGAAGCAGATTCAGGAAACCCTGACCAAGCGTTACAAGAATCAGCTGTCGCGTCTGGACCAGACCCGTGCGGAAGACATCTTCCAGGCGTATATCAACACCTTCGCCATGTCCTACGACCCGCACACCAACTATCTGTCGCCGGATAACGCGGAAAACTTCGACATCAACATGAGCCTGTCCCTGGAGGGCATCGGCGCCGTGTTGCAGAGCGATAACGATCAAGTGAAAGTCGTGCGCCTGGTGCCTGCCGGCCCGGCCGACAAGACCAAGCAGGTTGCACCGGCCGACAAGATCATCGGCGTGGCCCAGGGCAACAAAGAGATGGTCGACGTGGTCGGCTGGCGCCTGGACGAAGTGGTCAAACTGATTCGTGGCCCCAAAGGCACCGTGGTGCGCCTGGAAGTGATTCCGGCCAGCAACGCGCCGAACGACCAGACCACCAAGATCGTGCCGATTACCCGCGAAGCGGTGAAGCTCGAAGATCAGGCGGTGAAGAAGTCAGTTCTCAACCTCAAGCAGGATGGCAAGGACTACAAACTCGGCGTCATCGAGATCCCGGCCTTCTACCTGGACTTCAAGGCCTTCCGTGCTGGCGATCCGGACTACAAGAGCACCACCCGCGACGTCAAGAAGCTGCTGACCGAGCTGCAGAAAGACAAGGTCGACGGCGTGGTCATCGACCTGCGCAACAACGGCGGCGGTTCCTTGCAGGAAGCCACCGAGCTGACCAGTCTGTTCATCGACAAAGGTCCGACCGTACTGGTGCGTAACGCCGATGGCCGGGTCGATGTGCTGGAAGATGAAAACCCGGGCGCATTCTACAAAGGCCCGATGGCGTTGCTGGTCAACCGCTTGTCCGCCTCGGCTTCGGAGATTTTCGCCGGTGCCATGCAGGACTACCACCGCGCGCTGATCATCGGCGGCCAGACCTTCGGCAAAGGCACCGTGCAGACCATTCAGCCGCTGAACCATGGCGAACTGAAACTGACCCTGGCCAAGTTCTACCGGGTTTCCGGCCAGAGCACCCAGCATCAGGGCGTGCTGCCGGACATCGACTACCCGTCGATCATCGATACCAAGGAAATCGGTGAAAGCGCCCTGCCGGAAGCCATGCCATGGGACACCATTCGTGCGGCCATCAAGCCTGCGCTTGACCCGTTCAAACCGTACATTACACAGCTCAAGTCCGAGCATGACGTACGCACGGCCAAGGACGCGGAGTTCGTGTTCATTCGCGACAAACTGGCCCTGGCGCAGAAGTTGATGAGCGAAAAAACCGTCAGCCTCAATGAAGCCGACCGTCGCGCACAACATGCCGACATCGAAGCCAAGCAGCTTGTCATGGAAAACATCCGTCGCAAGGCCAAGGGCGAAGAGCCGCTCAAAGAGTTGAAGAAAGAAGACGAAGATGCCATCGCGGCCGAACAGGACAAGACCAAGCCAGAAGACGATGCTTATCTGAGCGAGACGGGGCGGATTCTGCTGGATTACTTGAAACTCAACACCGCGGTTGCCAAGCACTAAGTGGTTACAATCAGAATGATGGCAATTTAATGCTGACGCTCTCCGGAGCGTCATCAAACAGACATCATTCTGTCGTGAAATAAAGGACTGGGTGCACCTTGCACCCGGTCCTTTTTTTATCGCCAGAGAATGCCATGACCACAACCGAACAGCTGAGTGCCTTGAGCTCAATATTGACTCAAAGCGGTTTGCACAGCCTGTTCCAGCCGATCATTTCCCTCTCTGAACGACGTATCGTTGGCTACGAAGCCCTCAGCCGCGGCCCCTCCAACAGTCCGCTGCACTCCCCTGTTGCCCTGTTCGCGGTAGCTCGCCAGGCCGGTCGCCTCAACGAACTGGAGATCGCTTGCCGTCAAAGTGCTTGCCGACGCTTCAATGAACAGCAACTGCCCGGCAAACTCTTCCTCAACGTATCCCCGGAATCCCTGCTCGAAGCCGCCCACCAACCCGGACGCACTTTGCAACTGTTGCAGGATTTCGGCATCCCACCGAGCCAGGTGGTCATTGAACTCACCGAACAGACCCCGACCGACGATTTCCAGTTGCTGCAAAACGCCCTGCATCACTATCGGGCAATGGGCTTTTCCATTGCACTGGATGATCTGGGTGCCGGTTATTCGAGCTTGCGCCTCTGGTCTGAATTGCGCCCGGATTACGTCAAGATCGATCGGCATTTTATCGATGGCATTCACCAGGACGCGCTCAAGCGTGAGTTCGTCGGTTCGATCCTGCAGATCGCCAAGGCTTCGCGAGCAAAAGTGATCGCCGAAGGCATCGAATTGCCGGAAGAACTGGCGGTGTTGACCGAAATGGGCGTCGATCTGCTGCAAGGTTATCTGCTCTGCCGGCCCCAGGAGCATCCGCCCCGCGATGCCCGAACTTTCATACCCAAACCAAACAGCGTCGCCGCAATACTGAACGAAGAAGTCAGCGACCTCAGCGCCCTGCTCAACGACCAACCGGCGGTGACCAGCGACACCCCGACCGCCACCGTGCTGGAAGCCTTCCGCAGCCAGGCCAACCTGAACTCCCTGGCGGTGCTCGACAAACAGGGCCAGCCCTGTGGCATCGTCCACCGCCATTCGCTCTCGGACGCCTTGCTCAAGCCCTTTGCCACTGACCTGTTTGCCCGCAAGCCGATCAGTCGCTTGATGAGCGACGACTTCCTCGCTGTGGAGTTGAGCCAGTCGCTGCAACAGGTCAGCCGCTTGATCACCAGCCGCGCCCGCCAGCGCATCGAAGAAGACTTCATCATCACCCTCAACGGCAGCTATTTGGGGCTGGGCCGAGTGATCGACGTGCTCAAGCTGATTACCGAACTGAAAATCCAGCAAGCCCGCTACGCCAACCCGCTGACCCTGCTGCCGGGCAACGTACCGATCCAGCAATGCCTGACACGGCTGCTGCAACAGAAACGGGAATCGGTGATCTGCTACGTCGACATCGACAGCTTCAAACCCTTCAACGACATCTACGGCTACGGTCGCGGGGATGAAGTCCTACTGTGTCTGGCGCAATGCCTGAACGACCGCATCGACCCATCCCGCGATTTCGTCGGCCATATCGGCGGCGACGACTTCCTGCTGGTGCTCGGCCCGGAAGACTGGCGCAAACGCCTGAACCAATTGCTGGACGACTTCCACAGTCAATGCCGACGCTTTTACCGCAGCGAACACCTGGAAGCCGGCTGCTTCATCGCGCCGAATCGCCAAGGCATACGGCAGGAGTTTGCGCTGCTGTCACTGTCCATCGGCGTGGTGCATTTGCATCCACAGGCCTGTGCAAAGCTCGATGCAAGCCAATTGGCGGAAATGGCATCACAGGCCAAGCATCACGCGAAGAATGTGCCGGGGTATAGCGTGCATGTGATTGATAGCCTGGCGGTGTCCGGACCTGAAGAAGAACTGCTCATTGGGCATCGCTGATTGATCTGACGCCTTCGCGGGCAAGCCTCGCTCCTACAAGTTTTGTGTCGTTCGCATATCTACAAACGACACAAAACCCGTAGGAGCGAGGCTTGCCCGCGAAGAGACCCGCTCAGGCACCACAAATTTCCAGGACTAATCCGTCACTAGACATCGCCCAAAGGCCGCGCCCGCAACCGCCGCCCAATTACATCCAGCACATCACACCCATCGCGTAGTGGAATGGCGCAGAGCAAGGCAAAGTCGCTGAGTATCGTCGAATCACACTCGACTGAGCCGCGCATGGACAGGTTCTCAAGCACTTGGGTGACGGCACGAATTCGATAGCCGGCAGCGTCATACAAAACATCGAGCGGCGCATGGGTATCGACGAACAGGGTAGGCATGTCACTGCAATTGCTGGTGAGCGCCATGAAGCGGTTTTTGGGATGGGGAATTGGTTTTTCGTAGGGTGGATCAGGGGTAATTGCTGTCATTGTTTGATTCCTAACGTATGGATTGGAGCCGCCAGAAATCACTTCCACGCAATAGGTGGCGGCTGTACGCAGGTGTGGAAGACCAGGACGTTAGGCACCCGGCGCACTCGAAAGCGCCCCGCGCACAGCCACCATAAAACACAGACGATAAAAAACGCCGAACTGGTGGCGCTTGATGCGCCTAACGATAGAAGGGCTTCCACACCCTGTCACTGAATTTGCAGTGACAGGCCAAGACTATCGATGAAGCGCATCGCGCACCAGTTCATGAAAACCGCTACAACTTGAAGGAAATCTCCGATGGACCTACACGGAAATAAACGCGCGAGACTTTGCGGGGGATCAATCAGGAAAGAAGTCGGGAAAGGATGATGTTGCTGTAGGGCGATTCGCTAATGGGCGCTCCATCATCAACGGATAGGCAGAAACGTAAATGTGGCGAGAGGTTGCCCTCACGCCACGTTCATTTGTCAGATACGCAATTGTTTAATCTGCATTTGTGTCGTTCGCAATATTCACAAACAACCACAAAAAATCTGTGGGAGCGCGGCTTGCCCGCGAAAAGCCCCCCTCAGGCACCGCAAATTTCCAGGACTAATCCATCACTAGGCACCGCCCGAAGCCCGCGCCCGCAACCGCCGCCCAATTACATCCAGCACATCGCAGCCATCGCGCAGTGGAATGGCACAGAGCAAAGCGAAGTCGCTGAGAATGAAGGACTCACACTCAACCGACCCACGCATCGACATGTTTTCGAGCACTTGGGTTACAGCGCGAATTCGATAGCTGGCGGCCTCGGTCAAAACATCGAGCGGCACATGGGTATCGACGAACAGGGTAGGCATGTCACTGCAATTGCTGGTGAGCGCCATAAAGCGGTTTTTGGGGTGGGGGATTGGTTTTTCATAGGGTGGATCGGGATGAAGTGTTGGCATTTGAGACCTTCCGATGAAAATGGGAACTGCCAAAAGCCTTCCTACAGGCTTGGGTGGCAGCTATACGCGGGGTAGGAATACCGAGCATCGGAAACTCGACCACGCCGAAGCGTGCCCGCGCACAGCCGCCGCAACAGATCTTACGGACGCCCATTGATGGCCGCAAATCAGGTTTCGACGCTTACGCATTTCCGATGCTGATGAAGGGTTCCTACACCCCACCACTGAATTTTCAGTGACCACCAAAGGCTATCGGGTGAATTCATTTCGCACCAGTTCATGAAAACCGCTACGGCTTGAAGGAAACTTCCGATGACCTTGTCCAGAAATTTCTCACCCCATCAGAAGGCAACATCAATTCGCTCCACCGTAACCTTCATGGAAATTCGTAGTCAGCCCCTTGATCTGGGAAATCAAAAAAGGATCGGAAAACACTTCCATCCAAACAACCGTAAAGAACGTATGAAAATCTATCCCCTATCATTTCAACTGCCGTACTTCCCCCTTGTGCCACGTGAATGAAATCTCGATCTGGAAGGACCGAGCACGCTCATTAATTGTGACCCTGCACTCAAGTAATTTTCTTAGCCATATAACCACTAGCCACTATCGTCAAAACAACACTATTGTCACGAGCAGAGGTAAAACAGTAACTAGCCCCGACTTCCGAGACATCAATCAAAATTAGCTCCTGTGACAGGGACGTAGCACTTTCCAGCAACATCTCTGAAACCTCTCCCCCCACCGCTCCAAGAGACTTAACCCCTAAAACGTTTTCAAAGGTAATATTCCAAAGCTCCTCCTGCCAATCTAGGAACTCTATGCACAAACTGTCGCGTTCGCATGTTATCTTTTCAAGAGTGCCGTCTAAAACCGGAAACTCTGTCATCTTGAAGTACCTGAATGTTTCTCACCGGCAGCGAAGCCGGCTCTGCGCCTTAATTGATCCGATAAAGGGAACGGATTTATTTTCTCCACCCGCTCCCTTATTACATCACACATTCAATCTGTATCTTCTAAAAAACATAAACCCCAAAATCTTCACCATCGAGCCTTATTTTTGAAGTACAACCTCGACATAGAACCATACACCCTTTCAACCTTCCCAAGCTTAATATACTCATCAAAATCGGCCTCTAATACGCTTTGATTTTTATACTTAGGATGTAAACCAGGAACCTCACTTGCATACATGTAAAGTCTCCACACATCAAACCCATCAACCCTTTCATCGGGTCCATAATCAAAGTCAATGCAAACCTCCGGAAATTTCACCCTACAACCGACACCATGCAATTCATAACTAATACTAGCTGTAATTCTACCTCGCTGTGGAATCTCATTTGCTCGCCAAAGTCTAAGAATACACCTTCTACCAAATTTCTCCTCAAGCAAGCTTGTAGCTCTGTCAACCTGAATCAAAAAATCGTCAATTAAACACTCTAGATCTTTATTCTTCATCTTCTCGGCCTCATCAATCTGTCATGCCCTACGCTATCAGCGGACTCCACCACCTCATTCAAGGTATTAAAAGCGCTGTGATGACCAACGAGGTCCTTTATCAATTCAATGGTAACTTTTGTATGAGTTCGTCTGGCCGCAGAAGCTCTATGATGCCCATCGACTATATAGCGACTTCCGTTATGCTCCACAACATCAATCGGCCAATCATCGTCATACCCACTTTTTTGCATTTTGCTGGCAATTGTTTCTACTTGTTTTGTGGAAGCTTTACCTTCTATCGCATGGGTTCTTTTTAGACTGTTTGGATCAACATCACGGATCACAGAAGGCAGACGAGGCTCACCTTCGTCAATTTCCGCCTTGCCGGTCGGATCCTGCTCTCCAAACGACAGTTTTTTACACCCATCACCCCCGGGGCAGGTACTAAACCCCAACGGATCAACCCACCCCGTCGGATTCGGCGTGTACTGGTACTGGTTCAGCCCGCCCGCCAACTTGATCGGGTCCGGCGTCAGATACCGACCCACCTCCGGATCATAGTACCGATGCCGGTTGTAGTGCAGACCGCTCTCGGCATCGAAGTACTGCCCCTGAAAACGAAGCGGTTGCTCGAGCTGCTCGCCCCCACCAAACGTCAGACGCGTGACCTTGCCGTAGGCGTTGTACTTCGCCGACCAGACGATTTCGCCACCAAAATCGGTCAGTTCCTGCGGCGTACCGAGGTGATCGAGTTGGTAGTAGAACGGGCAGGCCTTTTTCGGGCCTTTGCCGTCGAGTAGGGCCAGCGGCCGGAAGCTGCCGGGCTCGTAGACGTAGCTGTGGTAATGCTCACGGCTGCTTTCAGCGACGAGCTGATCGCCCTGCCAGAAGAACTCGGTAGTCTTCCCGCCGACGGTTTTCTTGATACGGCGGCCGAAAGCGTCGTAACGGTAACTTGAAAAACGACCGTCCGGCGTCGTGACGCCGACCAAGCGATGCTGACCGTCGTAGCGATACTCGGTGACGAGTTTCTGCCCGGTGCCGCGACGTTCGCGGATCAGATTGCCGAAGGCGTCGTAGTCGTAATGCCGGTCGCCTTGCATCAGCAGGCGATTGCCCTTGATGGTCGCCGCGCCCGGGCGGTCCTGCATCAGCAGGTTGCCCGCCGGATCATGAGCAAAACTTTCCCGCGGCTGGTCGCGGGAGTGGCGCACACGGGTCAGGCGGTTGAGCGGGTCGTACTGGTAATTGCGCTGGCCATGAAGGGTATCGGCGATGTGGTCGAGATTGCCGTTGAGGCTATAGGCATAGTCGCGGCGGTACAGGTTTTTTTGCTGTTGGCTGACGGCGTGGGCCTTCAGTCGGCCCTGGTCGTCGTAGGCATATTCGCTGAGCAGCAGGCCTTGTTGGCGGTTTTGTTCGCGACCGG
>NZ_JACVBI010000017.1:0-3372 GCF_014852305.1 Pseudomonas sp. PDM09
TAGATCGTTCTTTAAAAATTTGGGTATGTGATAGAAAGATAGACTGATGGCCACTTTCACTGGTGGTGATCAGGCTAAGGTAAAATTTGTGAGTTTAATCGCGAATTTTCGGCGAATGTCGTCTTCACAGTATAACCAGATTGCTTGGGGTTATATGGTCAAGTGAAGAAGCGCATACGGTGGATGCCTTGGCAGTCAGAGGCGATGAAAGACGTGGTAGCCTGCGAAAAGCTTCGGGGAGTCGGCAAACAGACTTTGATCCGGAGATGTCTGAATGGGGGAACCCACCTAACATAAGTTAGGTATCTTAAGCTGAATACATAGGCTTAAGAAGCGAACCAGGGGAACTGAAACATCTAAGTACCCTGAGGAAAAGAAATCAACCGAGATTCCCTTAGTAGTGGCGAGCGAACGGGGACTAGCCCTTAAGTGGCTTTGAGATTAGCGGAACGCTCTGGAAAGTGCGGCCATAGTGGGTGATAGCCCTGTACGCGAAAATCTCTTGGTCATGAAATCGAGTAGGACGGAGCACGAGAAACTTTGTCTGAATATGGGGGGACCATCCTCCAAGGCTAAATACTACTGACTGACCGATAGTGAACTAGTACCGTGAGGGAAAGGCGAAAAGAACCCCGGAGAGGGGAGTGAAATAGATCCTGAAACCGTATGCGTACAAGCAGTGGGAGCCCACTTTGTTGGGTGACTGCGTACCTTTTGTATAATGGGTCAGCGACTTATTTTCAGTGGCGAGCTTAACCGAATAGGGGAGGCGTAGCGAAAGCGAGTCTTAATAGGGCGTCTAGTCGCTGGGAATAGACCCGAAACCGGGCGATCTATCCATGGGCAGGTTGAAGGTTGGGTAACACTAACTGGAGGACCGAACCGACTACCGTTGAAAAGTTAGCGGATGACCTGTGGATCGGAGTGAAAGGCTAATCAAGCTCGGAGATAGCTGGTTCTCCTCGAAAGCTATTTAGGTAGCGCCTCATGTATCACTGTAGGGGGTAGAGCACTGTTTCGGCTAGGGGGTCATCCCGACTTACCAAACCGATGCAAACTCCGAATACCTACAAGTGCCGAGCATGGGAGACACACGGCGGGTGCTAACGTCCGTCGTGAAAAGGGAAACAACCCAGACCGTCAGCTAAGGTCCCAAAGTTATGGTTAAGTGGGAAACGATGTGGGAAGGCTTAGACAGCTAGGAGGTTGGCTTAGAAGCAGCCACCCTTTAAAGAAAGCGTAATAGCTCACTAGTCGAGTCGGCCTGCGCGGAAGATGTAACGGGGCTCAAACCATACACCGAAGCTACGGGTATCACTTAGGTGATGCGGTAGAGGAGCGTTCTGTAAGCCTGTGAAGGTGAGTTGAGAAGCTTGCTGGAGGTATCAGAAGTGCGAATGCTGACATGAGTAACGACAATGGGTGTGAAAAACACCCACGCCGAAAGACCAAGGTTTCCTGCGCAACGTTAATCGACGCAGGGTTAGTCGGTCCCTAAGGCGAGGCTGAAAAGCGTAGTCGATGGAAAACAGGTTAATATTCCTGTACTTCTGGTTATTGCGATGGAGGGACGGAGAAGGCTAGGCCAGCTTGGCGTTGGTTGTCCAAGTTTAAGGTGGTAGGCTGGAATCTTAGGTAAATCCGGGATTCTAAGGCCGAGAGCTGATGACGAGTGTTCTTTTAGAACACGAAGTGGTTGATGCCATGCTTCCAAGAAAAGCTTCTAAGCTTCAGGTAACCAGGAACCGTACCCCAAACCGACACAGGTGGTTGGGTAGAGAATACCAAGGCGCTTGAGAGAACTCGGGTGAAGGAACTAGGCAAAATGGCACCGTAACTTCGGGAGAAGGTGCGCCGGTGAGGGTGAAGCATTTACTGCGTAAGCCCACGCCGGTCGAAGATACCAGGCCGCTGCGACTGTTTATTAAAAACACAGCACTCTGCAAACACGAAAGTGGACGTATAGGGTGTGACGCCTGCCCGGTGCCGGAAGGTTAATTGATGGGGTTAGCTAACGCGAAGCTCTTGATCGAAGCCCCGGTAAACGGCGGCCGTAACTATAACGGTCCTAAGGTAGCGAAATTCCTTGTCGGGTAAGTTCCGACCTGCACGAATGGCGTAACGATGGCGGCGCTGTCTCCACCCGAGACTCAGTGAAATTGAAATCGCTGTGAAGATGCAGTGTATCCGCGGCTAGACGGAAAGACCCCGTGAACCTTTACTATAGCTTTGCACTGGACTTTGAATTTGCTTGTGTAGGATAGGTGGGAGGCTTTGAAGCGTGGACGCCAGTTCGCGTGGAGCCAACCTTGAAATACCACCCTGGCAACTTTGAGGTTCTAACTCAGGTCCGTTATCCGGATCGAGGACAGTGTATGGTGGGTAGTTTGACTGGGGCGGTCTCCTCCTAAAGAGTAACGGAGGAGTACGAAGGTGCGCTCAGACCGGTCGGAAATCGGTCGTAGAGTATAAAGGCAAAAGCGCGCTTGACTGCGAGACAGACACGTCGAGCAGGTACGAAAGTAGGTCTTAGTGATCCGGTGGTTCTGTATGGAAGGGCCATCGCTCAACGGATAAAAGGTACTCCGGGGATAACAGGCTGATACCGCCCAAGAGTTCATATCGACGGCGGTGTTTGGCACCTCGATGTCGGCTCATCACATCCTGGGGCTGAAGCCGGTCCCAAGGGTATGGCTGTTCGCCATTTAAAGTGGTACGCGAGCTGGGTTTAGAACGTCGTGAGACAGTTCGGTCCCTATCTGCCGTGGACGTTTGAGATTTGAGAGGGGCTGCTCCTAGTACGAGAGGACCGGAGTGGACGAACCTCTGGTGTTCCGGTTGTCACGCCAGTGGCATTGCCGGGTAGCTATGTTCGGAATAGATAACCGCTGAAAGCATCTAAGCGGGAAACTAGCCTCAAGATGAGATCTCACTGGGACCTTGAGTCCCCTGAAGGGCCGTCGAAGACTACGACGTTGATAGGTTGGGTGTGTAAGCGCTGTGAGGCGTTGAGCTAACCAATACTAATTGCCCGTGAGGCTTGACCATATAACACCCAAGCAATTTGCTGACCTGAAAAGGCACCAGATTGCGGTGTGTGAAGACGAAACGAACCGAAAGTTCGAGATACTCACAAAACACCAAACTATCGCATACCCATTCGCTGGAGCGTGAACCCGCAAGGGCCCACGACCTGGCTACCGAATTTCTTGACGACCATAGAGCATTGGAACCACCTGATCCCATCCCGAACTCAGCAGTGAAACGATGCATCGCCGATGGTAGTGTGGGGTTTCCCCATGTGAGAGTAGGTCATCGTCAAGATTAAATTCCGAAACCCCTATCTGCGTATGCAGGTAGGGGTTTTGTTTT
>NZ_JACVBI010000018.1:0-1932 GCF_014852305.1 Pseudomonas sp. PDM09
GTTTTTCGTTTGTGCGCCAGGCATGGCGCGTTGCGCGTAAGCGCAACCAGCTTGGCTGTGGTGGTCACGCTGGTGACTTGGAGGTGAAAGTCCTCTACACACCCGGCAAGGGGAAGTGTTAGCCAGAGGCAAGGGTGTCGCGGGTGACTGCGAATCTGAAGGAAGCCCGAGGCAAAATGCTGGCCTGACGAACAGGAAGCGGATTAGGCGGCGCAGCGGGGTAAGGGGGCAAACTTCCTCAAAACCCAATACTTGCACGGAACGCTGCGACGTAGATCCGACAGGCATAAGCAGGAAGGTCGCGCGAATTACCCTGGGAGATCTGTGCGTTTGCCAGTGTGCTACCGAGCGTCGAGAGGCGACGGGATGAGCGTGCAGAAGTCAGCCGAGGCCGTAGTAAGTGACGAATAACTCCGTCACCAAGGGCCGAACAGGTTATGCCGCCAGTAGGCGTCAGAGTCTCGTCGAATGTCGAAAAAGCAGAAATTTCTCCGCAAGAGAACTGTGACCCCAAGTCCCGGACAGAATCCGCGGGTGACGGCTGGCAGTGCGCAGGCATCGGCGGCGTCTGTGACGTGGACGAACGCGGAGCCGGACACGCTGATGGCGCGGGTGCTTGCACCCGCCAACCTCAGACGTGCGTATCAGCGCGTGGTCAGTAACAAGGGCGCACCGGGTGCCAATGGCATGACGGTCGACGACTTGGCGGACTACGTGAAACAGTATTGGCCGACCCTCAAGGCTCGGTTGTTGGCCGGTGAATATCACCCGCAAGGTGTACGCGCCGTCGACATTCCCAAACCCAAAGGTGGAACCCGTCAGTTGGGCATTCCCAACGTCGTGGATCGCCTGATCCAACAAGCTCTGCTGCAACAGCTCACGCCGCTCTTCGATCCGCTGTTCTCGGATTACAGCTACGGCTTCCGTCCGGGGAGAAGCGCTCACCAAGCCCTCGAAACCGCTCGCGACCATGTGGCAGCGGGTCACCGCTGGTGTGTGGAACTCGATCTCGAGAAGTTCTTTGATCGGGTCAATCACGATGTCCTGATGGCTTGCGTGGCGCGTCAAATCGAAGACAAGCGGGTGCTCAGACTGATCCGTCGCTATCTCGAAGCGGGAACGATGTCAGGCGGACTCGTCAGCCGACGGCAAGAAGGGACGCCGCAAGGCGGCCCGCTCTCGCCGTTGCTGTCGAATATCCTGCTCAACGAACTCGACCGCGAACTGGAGCGGCGGGGTCATCGCTTCGTGCGCTATGCCGACGACGCGAATATTTATGTGCGCAGTCGTCGCGCGGGTGAACGAGTGATGGTCAGTGTTGAGCGTTTCCTGACCCAGCGTCTGAAACTGACGCTCAACCGGGAAAAGAGCCGTGTGGTACGGCCTTGGGTCTGTGATTATCTGGGTTATGGGATGAGCTGGCATCAACAGCCGAGGCTAAGAGTGGCGGCGATGAGCCTGGGGCGCTTGCGCGACCGAGTCAGAGACCTGCTGCGCGGAGCGCGGGGCCACAAGATGGCGAATGTCATCGAGCGGATAAACCCCGTGCTGCGCGGTTGGGCAGGCTATTTCAAGCTAAGTCAGAGCAAGCAGCCACTTGAGGAGTTGGATGGCTGGGTGCGTCGTAAGCTGCGCTGTGCTGTATGGCGTCAATGGAAACGGCCCTCAACAAGGGCTCGGAACTTGATACGCCTGGGGCTCAGCAGGCACCGCGCCTGCATATCGGCGTTCAACGGTCGTGGTCCATGGTGGAGCTCAGGAGCTGCACATTTGAATCATGCGCTACCGAAGAAACTGTGGGATCGGCTTGGACTGGTCTCAATACTGGATACGATAACTCGGCTTAATCGCATAACTTGAACCGCCGTATACGGATCCGTACGTACGGTGGTGTGAGAGGACGGCGGCTGTGAAGCCGCCTCCTACTCGATC
>NZ_JACVBI010000019.1:0-1866 GCF_014852305.1 Pseudomonas sp. PDM09
CGGTGTTGGGTTGGGCGACGAAGGTTGCGGCGCTGTCGACATCGCTGATGGTCAGGGTGCCGTTGGTGGTCAGTGAGGCATTGGTCTCGGTGAGGTTGGCGATGTCGGCGGACAACACCGCGGCGTCATTGGTCCCGAGGATATTGACGGTGACCGAGGTGACGGTGCCATCGGCACTGCTCACGACGAAGGTATCGGTGTAGGTGGTGCCGGCGACGAACTCGTTGTGGGCGCTATTGGCGACATAACTCCAGGCACCATTAGTGCCGATGGAGAATTGGCCGTAACTGCCGGCGGTGTTGGGTTGGGCGACGAAGGTTGCGGCGCTGTCGACATCGCTGATGGTCAGGGTGCCGTTGGTGGTCAGTGAGGCATTGGTCTCGGTGAGGTTGGCGATGTCGGCGGACAACACCGCGGCGTCGTTGGTCCCGAGGATATTGACGGTGACCGAGGTGACGGTGCCATCGGCACTGCTCACGACGAAGGTATCGGTGTAGGTGGTGCCAGCGGCGAACTCGTTGTGGGCGCTATTGGCGACATAGCTCCAGGCACCATTGGTGCCGATGGAGAATTGGCCGTAACTGCCGGCGGTGTTGGGTTGGGCGACGAAGGTTGCGGCGCTGTCGATGTCGCTGATGGTCAGGGTGCCGTTGGTGGTCAGTGGGGCATTGGTCTCGGTGAGGTTGGCGATGTCGGCGGACAACACGGCGGCATCGTTGGTGCCGGTGACAGTAACGGTCACCAGCTGGGTGTCCACGCCGCCGAGGCCATCGCTGACCTGCACGGTGAACACTTCATCGTGACTTTCGCCAGCCCCCAGCGATTGCACCGCGCTGGCAATGCCATCGGTGCCATTGGCCAGGGTGTAAGTCCATTTGCCAGTGCTATCTACCGCGATCGAACCATAGGTGCCGGTATTCGTACCCGCGATGCTCCAAGTGGCCGTAGCATCGTGATCGATGTCGGCCGAGCTGAACTGGCCACTCACGCTGAGCGTGGTGTCTTCCTTTACCGCGCCGGCATCATTGCCGGTCGCGAAACTGAGCATGGGGGCGTCGTTGCTGCCGGTGACGGTGACGGTCACCAGCTGGGTGTCGACGCCGCCGAGGCCATCGCTGACCTGCACGCTGAACACTTCATTGTGACTTTCGCCGGCCTTCAACGATTGCACGGCACTGGCGACACCATCGGTGCCATTGGCCAGGGTGTACGTCCACTGGCCGGTGCTGTCCACGGCGATCGAGCCGTAAGTGCCCGAAGCCGAGCCATTGATGCTCCAGCTGGCGGTGGCATCGTGATCGATGTCGGCCGAGCTGAACTGGCCACTGACGCTGAGCGTGGTGTCTTCCTTTACCGCGCCGGCATCGTTGCCGGTCACGAAGCTGAGCACGGGTGCGTCGTTAGTGCCGCTGACGGTGACAGTCACCAGCTGGGTGTCGACACCGCCGAGTCCATCGCTGACCTGCACGCTGAACACTTCGTCGTGACTTTCGCCCGCCTTCAATGACTGCACGGCACTGGCGATGCCGTCGCTGCCATTGGCCAGGGTATACGTCCACTGGCCGGTGCTGTCCACGGCGATCGAGCCGTAAGTGCCCGAAGCCGAGCCATTGATGGTCCAACTGGTCGTGGCGTCGTGATCGATGTCGGCCGAGCTGAACTGGCCACTGACGCTGAGGGTGGTGTCTTCCTTCACCGCGCCGGCATCGTTGCCGGTCGCGAAACTGAGTACGGGCGCATCGTTAGTGCCGCTGACGGTGACGGTCACCAGCTGAGTATCGACACCGCCGAGGCCATCGCTGACCTGCACGCTGAACACTTCATTATGACTTTCGCCAGCCTTCAATGACTGCACGGCACTGGCGA